>DATEUN010000019.1:0-7678 GCA_035283125.1 Anaerolineales bacterium | reverse complement strand
AGAAATGAGTACCCGTTCTTTGGTTTTCAGGAAAATATTAATGAGATACGCTAGACTTTGACGCGAACATCCAATGCGACTGCCCCATTTGCGAATACACGCAAAGGGTTAATTTCAATTTCTGAAATGATTGATATTTCCATCATCATCCAGGAAAGCCTGTTAAGGATATCCTTCACTACATCCGCGTCAGCAGAGGGGATATTGCGGAAACCATGCAATTTCTTTCCTGCCCAAGTGGAGTTGAGGAGATCTTCAATTTCGGATTCTCTCAGAGGAGCAAGTTTGAAAGAAATATCCTTCAAACCTTGCACTTCCACTCCTCCTGAACCAAACATGATCATGGGACCGAATTGTTCATCACGAATACTTCCAATGATTACCTCCTGTCCTTCCGGCACCATTTTCTGTACATGAACTCCCTCAAGCACAGCATTTGGCCTGGAACCTTTAACCGTGGATATCAAAATATTGTATGCCTGCTCGGCTTCCTGCCGGGTTCGAATATTGAGCATGATACCGCCAACATCGGATTTATGCTGGATGTCAGGTGAGGCAATCTTCATGACAACAGGAAACTCCATTTTGGCAGCAATCTCCTCTGCCTGTTTTGCGTCAACAGCCAGGCGGGCATCTGGAACAGGGATGCCATAATTCTCCATTAATTCCATTGTAGAGGATTGATCCAGCCAGGTTCCTCTGGATATCCCTTCCAGTATTTTCAATGACGCGGGTAGATTTAAGTTGGAAGGACGAGGGAGATCCTGATCCACTTTTTCCAGGAATTCAGCTCTTGCTGCCAAAACAGCCAAGGCGGAGGCTGCCCGTTCGGGAAATCTAAATTCCGGAATCCTGGCTTTACGAAAAACAAGGGAGGCATTCTTAATCAACTGGTCTCCCATCAAGGCGATCACTACCGGTTTGGAACTTCCATTAATAACTGACAAGAGGGATAAGGCTATTTCTTCAGCAGAGTGCATGGGCGGAGGTGGAAGTATTACCATAACGCCGTCAACATCACCATCTGACAACAAGAGATCCAGGCACTCGGCATAGATCTGCGGTGAAGCAGATGCGAGCATGTCGATCGGATTGTTCAATCCAGCAGCTGGGGGAAGGAGCGTTGAAATCTTTTCGATGGTGATAGGTGAAAGTTGTGCCAAGGAGAGGTTGACTGCTTCCAGTGCATCAGCAGCAATAACCCCCGGGCCACCAGCATTTGTCAGGACTGCGATCCGTCGTCCTGTTGGCAAAGGGCAGCTAGCCAGGGTTGAAGCCCAGTCAAACATCTCTTCACTGCTTTTTGCCCTGAAAACTCCAGCTTTCTCAAAAGCCGCCTGGTAAGCATTATCCTGACCAGCAAGAGCACCGGTATGAGAGGCAGCTGCGCGCTGACCACTTTCGTAGCGACCTGCTTTCAAGGCAATTATGGGTTTTATTCTTGAAATCCTGGCTGCTTCTTTTACAAATTGAGGTCCATTACAGATACTTTCTATATAGAAAGTTAGCACCCTGGTGTTTTCATCTTCCGCAACTGCTGTGAGCATATCGGTTTCGGTCAGGTCTGCCTGGTTCCCCATGCTGATCAAGCGAGAAAAACCAATTCCCTGACCTCTAGCCCAATCAATGATGGCTGCACAGATCGCGCCAGATTGGGATATGAAAGCAACATCACCCTGAACCGGCATTGGAGGAGGAAGGAAAGTTGTATCCAGCGGGTAATGAGTATCCAACAACCCGATGCAATTTGGACCCAGCAATCGAATATTGGCTTCTTTAGCTTTTCTGGACATCTCATCTTCGAGAAGGGCACCTTTTTCCCCGATCTCCTTGAAACCGGATGAGATCACGATAGCAGCGTGGATATTCCTTTCCTGGCATTGCTTGAGAACAGATGTCACGGCAGGTGCAGGTACTATCAAAACCGCCAGATCGACCGGGTCTGGAACATCTTGCAGACTGACATGGACTGGTCTACCGAAAAGATTCCCTTTCCTTTGGCTGACAAAATGAATTCCACCCTTGAAGCCACTATTGACAAGATTTCGAGCGACCCCATACCCCAGCTTGGAGGGGTTGGAAGAAGCACCCACAACAACAACGCCCTGGGGCTTGATGAATGGGTTCAGTGATGGGTCCATTTCTCCACCTTTCATCTAAATTAAAAGAGTACCAGAAAAACCTTTCACCATTTTTTGACAGAAATGATGAGATTAATTATCCATATGATCCAATGGATTATAAAGGATAAGAAACACAGATAGGATATAATTAGTAACATGGAGAATAAGCAACCCTATTCATTCCTATCTTTTTCGCCAGCATTCTTTTTTATGCTTGTAGTGGGATGGGGGGGATTGGCATGGACAGTTTTCTTCACTCTTCCAACTGTCTGGCAGCGATGGGGGCTTTTCGTGTTCCTGATCATTGGTCTGACTGCAATCGCACTTCCGATAACCTATTTTCTGAATATACGATTCCCAAGCACTCCCCCTGCCAACCCGATCGTTGTTCTCCGGCAGGCCATATGGGTTGGGATTTACGGAAGCACACTGGCATGGCTGCAACTTGGACACCTCGTCTCTTCATGGACCTTCCTTGGTCTTGCAGTTGGTATCTTCGTCATTGAATCACTGATTAGGTTGGTTGAACGAACCCGCTGGCAACCACCCACCATGGACGAGATCGACTTCTTTCATCCAGAGGAGTAACCCGGATGGAAGGATTACGATCGCTACCATCCATAGACAAGCTTTTACAACAATCCCGATCTGATTCTTTAATTTCAATTTTCGGAAGACCTCTCGTGGTGCGAGCATTACGAGAAATCCTCAATACAATTCGTCTTGAATATCATCCGAGTACAGCAAAGGCGATACCATCTGATAATTCCATCCTTGACCAGGCAGAATCTCTATTGTTTAAATACACCCAGACCAGTCTAAAACCAGTCATTAATGCCACCGGTGTAGTCCTGCATACAAACCTAGGCCGTGCACTCCTAAGCAAAGAAGCAATGGATGCCATGCTTTCGGTCGGAGGAAATTATTCAACCCTGGAATTCGATCCGACCACTGGTAAGCGTGGATCCCGGCTGGTACATGCTGAAGATATACTGCGAACACTACTGGGTGTTGAAGCTGCCCTGGTGGTGAATAACAATGCATCGGCAGTGCTGCTGGTATTATCAGCCCTGGCTTACAGGCGTAAAGTGATCATTCCACGCTCTCAACTGGTGGAGATCGGCGGTGGGTTCCGTGTCCCGGATGTAATGAAACAATCCGGCGCCAAATTGGTGGAAATTGGAACAACCAACCAGGTACATCTTTCAGATTATCAAGAAGCGCTACAGGAACCAACAGCAATCGTCATGAGAGCGCATCGATCTAATTTCCAGATCATTGGTTTCACGAGTGAACCGACAATCCGGGAGATCATCGACACAACCCATCAGGCAGGGGTTTTATTCATGGATGACCTGGGTTCAGGAGCTTTACTGAACACGGACCATTATGGATTGGCACACGAACCGACAGTACAGGAGTCCCTGGAAGATGGAGCTGATCTTGTCTGTTTCTCAGGCGATAAACTGCTGGGTGGTCCCCAGGCTGGAATCATTGTAGGAAAAAAGAATTTGATTGCGAGAATTCAGAAACACCCTCTTGCACGGGCAGTAAGAGCGGATAAATTCTGCCTGGCTGCACTGTCAGCCACCCTGCTCCATTATTTAAAAGATGAAGCTGAAGAAAAGATCCCAACCTGGCAAATGATTTCCGTCAAGGAAGAAGCTCTAAAATCAAGAGTTGAAGGATGGATAAAGATCATCGGGCAAGGTGAGATCATGAAGGGAACTTCAACCATAGGTGGTGGAAGTCTTCCAGGTGAAACCCTTGATACCTGGCTGCTTGGTTTGGAAGGGAACAATCCTGATCAATTCCTTGACAGGCTTCGTTCACAGGAACCTGCCATCATCGGCAGGATCGAGAATGATATGATCCTGCTGGACCCAAGAACCGTGCCGATGGAACAAGAGAAATATTTCCTGGATGGTTTACTGAAATCGCTCCAAAAGAAATAATCACAGGTCATGGAGAATTTAATAAAATGAAGTCTGAGATCGATGCATTAATGCAAGCCAGGAACTTCGCCGCCATCGTCATCCATGGAAATGCTGAATATAACCCACCCATGTATTATTTTACCGGCGGTGGCCATGTAAGCAATGCTATTTTGATCAAGAAAACCAATGAAGAGCCGATCCTATTCTGCAATGATATGGAACGGGAAGAAGCAGCCAGATCCGGGCTAAATGTACGATGCTTCAGCGAGTTCCCAATAGATGATTACCAGGAAAAGGCAAAAGGAGATGCAGTTCTCGCCAGCGCCTTAAGGATGAAGGACATGTTCCTGAATCTTGAATTGGTTAAAGGTACTATTAGCATCTACGGACAAACAGAATTCAGTTCCACATTTGCAATCTACGATCAATTGAAACATCTGATGCCTGAATTGAAATTTACCGGTGAAGCCAATGAAAATTCCATTATGATGAAAGCCATGGAAACAAAGGATGCCGAAGAGATCGAACGCATCCGAAAAATGGGCAGGATCACAACCAGAGTTGTCAGTCTGACAGCAACATTTTTATCCAATTGTGAAGTCCGTGCTGATGAGATCCTCCTGGATGATGACGGAGAACCTTTGACAATAGGAGCTGTAAAAAACAAGATCAACTTGTGGCTGACAGAATCTGGTGTTGAAAACCCGCACGGAACCATTTTTGCGATCGGTCACGATGCTGGAGTTCCCCATTCGACCGGCAGCCCTGACGACCTGTTAAAATTGGGTGAAACGATCGTGTTTGATATTTTCCCCTGCGAAAAAGGAGGCGGGTACCATTATGACTTCACCCGTACCTGGTGTTTGGGATATGCATCCAACGAGGCGATAGCGCTTTACGAACATGTTCAGGATGTCCGCAGAAAGGTATTGGAAGATCTGGATCTAAATGCACCATTCAAAGAATACCAGCGTCAGACCTGCGACCTTTTCGAAGCTAATGGGCATCCCACCAACCGATCCCATAAAGGGACAATGAAAGGTTATGTCCACAACCTGGGTCATGGAGTTGGTCTTAACATACACGAACGTCCGTGGTCAAACCTGACCAGTGATGAAGGAAATAGATTGGTTCCAGGTGTGGTTTTTACGATAGAACCAGGTTTATACTATCCGGATAATGGTTTGGGTATCCGTTTGGAAGATACACTATGCGTTCGAGAGGATGGGACATTTGAAATCCTATCTGAATACCCTTATGATCTGGTCGTGCCAATGAATAAATGGGAGAAATGACTACCCGATGAGTGTTCCATCAGTTCGGATCCTGGCAATCGAAAGTTCGTGTGACGAAACTGCAGCAGCCATCATAGAGAATGGACGCACCCTGCTGGGCTCTTCAGTTGCATCTCAAATGGAGATTCACGCCAGATACGGTGGTGTGTTTCCGGAATTAGCCTCCCGCCAGCATATCCTTTCAATTGTACCTGTGATCGAAGAAACACTGGCAAAGGCACACCTATCACTCGATGAAATCGATGTAATTGCAGTCACTCGTGGACCAGGGTTGGTTGGTTCGCTATTGGTCGGTTTAAATGCAGCCAAAGGATTAGCCCTGGGGTTGAACCTGCCCCTGGTAGGAGTTAATCACCTGGAAGCCCACCTTTATTCTGCATGGGTCATGATGCCGGGTTCGGAAGAGACAAAGGAACCTGAATTTCCACTTCTTGCCCTGCTTGTATCAGGTGGTCATACCGAGCTCACCCTTATGTCCAGTCACCTTGAATACAGACGACTTGGATGGACCCAGGATGATGCGGCTGGGGAAGCATTTGACAAAGTTGCTAGATTGCTAAACCTGGATTACCCAGGCGGTCCTGCGATCCAGAAATCAGCTGAAACTGGAAACCCGAAACGCTTCAACTTTCCTCGTTCGTGGATGGAAGGAAGCCATCATTTTTCTTTTAGTGGTGTAAAGACGGCTGTTCTCAGACAAATACAGCAATTGGAAGAATCCATGAACATTATTGGCAGCAATTCTCCTTCATTGCCAATCAACGACCTGGCAGCCAGTTTCCAGGAAGCTGTTGTTGATGTTTTATTCAAGAAGACCATGGAAGCAGCTCGGGAATTTAATGCCAAACAGATCCTTGTTGCCGGAGGAGTCTCAGCAAATAAACAATTAAGGGATGCATTCACTTCCCAGGATGAATATCAGGTAAATATCCCTGACATATCTCTGTGCACTGATAACGCAGCCATGGTCGGAGCAGCTGGTTATTATCGCTATATCAATGGTCACAACGATCCTTATTCCATAGACATTCTTCCAACCTGGCCATTATCTTAATCAACACAAGATTTCTTTCCTCAGGAAAAACAAAACCCCGCCTGGATCGGCCCTGATCCTTGCGGGGTTTTCGTAGGAGAATGTTAATTAGTATTATATTCACCAAGTTAAGAATTTCATGAAAACCAGTTAAGAATATCCTGAGAGAATTATTGAGAACTTTAGAATGTTATTGGTTCAATACCTCAAGGATCTGTTGCAGGGAGATAGGACCTTCCCTTAAGATCTCGGGAGCTGCCCCCATGCAATTAACGACAGTGGAAGGTATGCTTAGACCAGATCCTCCTCCATCGATAATCATATCTATTCTTCCATGCAATTGGTCCAGCACTTCCCTGGCTGTGAGTGGATTCTGCATCCCTGAAAGGTTGGCGGATGTAACTGCCATCGGTCCTGCCGCTCTGAGTAATCTTTCTGCCACAGGATGCTCTGGAATTCGCACGCCGATGGTTGTTGATCTGGATACGGCTTCCGGTATGCCTGGTTCTTTGGGTACAACGATCGTCAATGGCCCAGGCCAGAAATGCAATGCAAGTATTCGTGCCGATCGGGGAACATTTGAGCTCACCTTTTCAAGATCAGCAATATCACCGAGGAGAATAGGAATGGTTTTTTCGTCTGGTCTCTCCTTGGCTGCATAAATTTTCTGCACTGCCAGGGCATTGAATGCAGATGTTCCCAGACCATAAACCGTATCTGTTGGAAAAGCAACCAACCCTCCAGTTCTGATAACATCAAGGGCTTCAATCAACCAGCGAGAGTCACTAACATGAAATAGGATCGTGTTCATGGAAAAAGTTGGATGTCCAGTATGCGATCCCTGCCTGCCAGATCCTGGTGCAGATGGATATGAGCTTCAGAAAACTGATCATATGCCAATGAAAGGGCTGCCATACCCTGGTTTTCCTCGATCTCCATCAGAATTCTGCCCCCAGGTGCTAGGTATGAAGGAACAAGGGTCATGAATCGTTTGATCACATCCAGCCCATCCGGTCCTCCATCCAGGGCGATTTTCGGTTCCCTGCCATAAATCTTTAATTCTTTCAAAGTGGAGGTTGGGATGTATGGAAGATTTGCCATGATCAGATCTGCGCCAAATGAATGGCTGTCTCCCTGACCGAAAAACCCTTTCCAGCCACCTTTTCCGTATGGAGGGAAAAGATCACAGCAAAAAAATTTAACCCGATCAACAACATCGAATTTGCGGGCATTCTGCCTTGCCACTTTAATGGCTTTCCTTGAAATATCACCAGCAAGCAACTTAACATC
>DATEUN010000018.1:0-7600 GCA_035283125.1 Anaerolineales bacterium | reverse complement strand
AGAAACGGCAGGTGAGTGGCCACCGGTATTGTCAAATACGATGGCTTTAAGACCTTTTGACCCCATCACGGCACCCAATCCACCGCGGGCAGCGATACGGGAAGGAACCCGATCTTTGTCCAGGTTCTGGATACCGGCTGCTCTCATTTGCATTTCCCCACCAGGGCCGATGAGGGCAATAGCCACTTTTTCCCCGAACCGGTCCACCAACCTCGTTGCTGTTTCGTAAACACCCAAACCTGCCAGATCATCTGCTTTTTCCCACCTGGCTCCATCGCGAGAAAGGTGCAGGATCGATAAAGTTTTTTCGTTTGGCTGGTCTTCCAAGATGAGCACTTTGATGCCCATGGTTGCCATATGAAGACCTGTGCGTCCACCGGCGTTGGCTTCCTTGATCCCCAAAGTCAGGGGAGATTTTCCGCCAATCGAGATACGATCCATGGATGAGAGCATATGCCCGACGAGCAAACCGGGAGCGAAAATAAGCATATTGGCTGGTCCCAACGGGTTACATGAAGCATCGACCTCATCAACGAGGATGCGGGCGATAAGACCGCGACCACCAAGTCGGTCCCATGATGAGGGTGTTTGTGATCTTTCAAGGGTTCGAGTGCGTACATTCACACGCCAGACCTGCAATTGTTCTTTGTTCATACGTTTTTCCTAGAATTCATAATGATTATCCTTGTTCTTTTCACACGTGGGTTGCACAAGTGAAAGTGGTGCAAGACATTAATTTGGTCCTACTTACGCTGAAAATAGTACCAGGCAGAAGGACGCCCCTGCCCCTGTTCATAATTAACCTGTTCAAAACCGTGATCGAACAAGGCTGTCATATCCTGCCTGCTAATCCCACGGGAATCGGAATCATCCATTGGTTGGAAAGCATAGATCATGATGAACCCACCTGGATTAAGCCAACGGCGAATCCCATCCATCACTTTCTGCCTGTTTCCAGGGGACAGGGTGTGAAAACAACCTACATCCAGAAGGAGATCATAAGGACCCGGAAGAGCGAGTGAAGCCAGGCGTGTGACATCTTCCAGCAACAATGCTGCCTGGTAAGGTCTTAATTTCTTTTTTGCCATCCGGATCGCACTGGGCACAAAATCGATGCCTGAAACGGACCAGCCATGTTCGGCCAGGAAAAGTAAATTGGTCCCGGTTCCACAACCCAAATCGAGTGCATTGCCTGCCGGGTTCTCAGCCACAAAACGAACCAATTCAGGAACTGGAATTCCAGTGTCCCAGCGAGGTTTAAAGAGATACATGACCCTGAACACCAGGCTTTTAAGAAAATCGTTCTTCATGGAAGGACCTTTCAATCATCATTGCATTTTCGTAATTTTATGCTGCATACAGTCTAATGATAAACTAAAAACAGGTGGGTGGGATGAAGATCCCAACCACCTGTTTTGATTTGATCAATGCCGACCACCTACCAATTCGCTATGATGGCTGCAACTCCACTTGAAGGGGGATGATACCCAAGCTGCTTCAGAGCGATTTCAAGAGCGCCATAGACAGCAAGGAGGTCTCCCTGCGTACAGGCTCCCATATGCCCAATTCGGAAGTATTCAGACTTAATTGCAGGATGGAGACCACCAGCAAGGATCACTCCCTGTTTTCCCACTGCTGACAGCAATGAAGGTCCGTCTACCCCCTCTGGGTAGAGAGGTGCGCTCAGTGTGTTGGCAGCAAATTCCACTTTTATGGGAACCTGACCGAGACCAAGGGCAATCATGGCAGCGCGACTGGCGCGACCAATCTGTGCATGCCGTTCAAAGCGATCGTCCATCCCCTCTGCAAGTATTTGGGAAAGGCTGGTATTTAATGCGTGAACGAGATTGACTGCAGGAGTGGCGAAATAGGAGGGCTTGCGATCCTCGTATGCCTGCATGACTGGCAGCCAGTTCTTCCAATCAGCGTAATAATTTTGAACTGGGGATTTCCGTCCTTTGAAAGCTTCCATTGCGCGGGGACCAACCACCAGCAAAGCAAGCCCGGGTGGACAACCAATCGCTTTTTGGGAAGAAGTAAAAGCAAGATCCACTCCCCAATCAGACATACGGAGTGATTCTCCAGCAACAGAACAGACTCCATCAATAACAAGGAGAGCATTGTATTTGCGACTTAAGGCAGCCAGAGCTTTAATATCAGTGAGCACGCCTGTGGATGTATCCACATGGGTGACAGCCATGATCTTGAAGCCATTTTTAAGAAAAGTTTCCACCTGATCGAGTTCAGGGCGATCTCCAGGCGCAGCTTCCACCCTGCTGACATGAGCACCATACCGTTCGAAAATGGTTTGCATGCGATCACTAAAATAGCCGGTGACCACCTGAAGAACTTTATCACCGGGTTCAACAAGGTTGGCTGCTGCAGAATCCATTGCAAGGGTTCCAGAGCCAGCGAGAATAAAAGGCTGCCCCCATTCACCCTGTCCATCGGCCATAAAAGCTCTCCTTGTTTTTTCCAATGCCTGGCCATAAATTTCGATGAAATTGGGAGCAACATGGCTGGTGGTTGGTGAGGACATGGCAGCCATGACATCCGGGTCAAACTCAATCGGACCAGGGATCATGAGCAACTTTCGATTTTTCATTTTATCCTTTTTTAAATCTTATTCAATTCATCAGACAGCAGTCTTTACGTCATTATGAATTTTTGCTCCGCTTATTGCCCATTCGAAATTTGGAATACACTCATTTTTTCCACCAAGGTTATTCGTGAGTGATACCATCGAAGGAGGTGCCAGGCAAACCCTGGCGAGAATATCCTGTTTTTTACCAAAAATCTCAAGGGGAGAACCATCCAAGAGTATTCTTGATTTGTCCAAAACGATCATGCGGGTCGCATAACGGGAAACCAAATCCATATCATGAGTAACCATGATCACACTGGCAGCATAATTCTTGATCAATCCCTGGGTAAGTTCCATCAGGTTATCGAGGGCTACCTGATCCTGTCCGGTGGTTGGTTCATCCAATAAAAGAAGACTGGGCTGGGCAGCGAGCACCGTTGCTGCAGCAAGACGCTGCCTCTGTCCACGGCTGAGGGTGAACGGGTGTTGTTCACACGCATCCTGCAGTCCGACCATTTCCAAGGCTTCATCAACCCGTTTGTTGACTTCCTCTTCAGAACAGTTCTGGCGGCGAGGTCCAAAAGCAATCTCTTCGGCTACAGTTCCCATGAAAAGTTGATTGTCCGGGTTTTGGAAAAGATAGCCAACATTATTGAGAACTTCTTCCAAAGCACAGGATGTGTCAACTCCTGAAGTTTCTATGATTCCTTTCGAGGGTTGAAGCAGACCTGACATCAATTTCATTAAAGTGCTCTTACCAGTGCCGTTCTCTCCGACTATCGCCAAGAATTCACCGTGCTGGATATCAAAACTGACATCCTCAAGAATTGTTGGACCATTTTTATATTTGAAGGATACATTCATGAAACGTACAACCGGATCCTCTTTTGGTTTTGGGATCACTGCTTCCGGAGGGAGTGTAAAAATAAGTTTTCCAGAAGAGGTATATTTCTCCATCAGGTGACGGACATCCTTTTCTTCGAGGAAAAATTCCTTTTGTCCAGGAAAGGCCGTATTCAGCCAATGCATCATGCGAATATGATCCGGCATCCGAATTCCGAGATCATCCAATTCATGGAAATGGTTCTTTAACAAGTCAACCGGGGTACCATCCAATACTATTTCGCCCTTGTTCATGACAATGATACGATCTGCAAGAGAAATCACATCGGAGATATCACTATCCACGACGATGAATGTCTTGGAAGGTTCCTTGGTACGTAAATCGAGCAAGGTGCCGACAACCTCCCGGGATGAAATCGGATCCAGGTCTGCTGTTGGAGCATCCAAAATCAGGATTTGAGGAGCGATGGCCAAGTTACTGGCAATGGCGACCTTCTGTTTTTGACCACCTGAAAGGTGGAAAATGGAATAATCACGGCGGCTGACAAGACCAACCTTCTCGATGGCAGCATCAACCCGCTGGATAATATCCTGTCTTTCATAACCCATATTCTCCACACCAAATGCGACCTCATCGGTAACATTGAGTGAGAAGAGTTGATCTTCGGGGTTCTGGAATACCATTCCAATTGATGAAGTCAACTCATGGACCGGATGTTCCTTTGTGTTCATATCTACAGCGATGATCACTTCGCCAATCAACTCGCCCTCAACAAGATTAGGAATAATCCCGTTGAGGCATATAGCAAGGGTTGTTTTCCCGCTTCCAGTTGGGCCAGTGATAACGACATACTCGCCAGCTTTGATCTGAAGATTAATATTCCTGATGGCAGGAACAGAACCGCGTGGGTATTGAAAAGAGAGGTCGCGAATATCTACTACAACTTGATTTTTAGATTCAGGCATTACTAGGCTCCTTCTTCACGACCCTATCACGGGCGGTAGATAGCTGACCAACCGAGGTTGAGACCAAAACGAATATAAAGCATGGCGGCGACAAAGATCAAAAGGATAACCAGTATTATCCAGTCCGTCTTGGTCATTGCAAAATCCCGATAGAATTCCTTCCATTGACGAGCACCGAATCCTTTTGATTCCACAGCCAAACCAAGCGTTCGACTCTGGCGAAGGGTATTAATGAACAGTGGCAATAACAGGAATTTAAAATTGCTGATGCGTTCTTTAAATGTTTTATGGTTCAGACCTCGAACTCTTTGCGCCTCCATAACACGGGTGGCTACCTCAAAAACCAAAGGAAGAAAGCGCAATGTTGCCAATAGGATAAACGAAATCGTAATTGGCATACCCAATTTCATAAATCCCTTGGCAAGCATGCTGGGTTCACTGGTTGCGATAATGAGGACGATTGGCATAAGGAGGATCAATAAACGGGATCCGAGTATGAGTCCGTTGTAAAAACCGATATCGGTTGCAACCAACGGACCCCAGCGCCAGATGAATTTTGCATAGACCAAAGTTTCTTCTGGATAAGCCAGGAATGTCCCATACATGATGTAAACAAACACCATGACGAGACCGCCGTAAAACAATATCATAATGGGTTTAATGTCTATTTTGGCAGACATGATCAGGACAAGGAATAAAACGAACCAACCCAATAGATACAAGGGATCGGAAAAGAGCAAAGGCAATGATGCCAGACACAAGACCATCAATATTTTGACGCGTGGATCCATGCGATGGACCCAGGAGTCTTTTTCCACATTACTGAAGAATTCTATGGGACTTGCCATTCATTCACCTCGAACGTGACAATATTGATGGGGAGGCTTGAAACAAGCCTCCCCACAAAAACCAATTTCTGAAATTACCCAACCAAACCGGAAATACGTTTTCCAACACTGTGTCCGAGCCAGGTGCCAAGAGCGCCAACTACAAGTGATAGTGCGCCGACAGGCCAGAAGAGGACACGAGGCATCGGGTTGCCAAGAGCAAATATGATCAGAAGCATATTTGATGTATAGGCAAGCAATGTATAAATGAGACCAAATATAATCAGTTCTTTAAGGTCTCCGAATGCAACTTTATAACCTCCCATTGCCTTGGCACGCATATACATATAGAGTTCGGGGATGAGGGGAACAGTAGCTGCGCAGATCCACCAGAGAGGAATTTCGCCCTGGAAGAAGAAGTTGATCGCCAACCAGGAAACTGTGTAGAGGAATGTGGCACCTGGTTTTCGAACCATCATAACCGCAGGGGTCAAACAAAGCATGCAGAAGAAATACCAGGCTGGGTGGTTCCAGGGGAAAACGATCTCAGCCAATTTATAAACCAGGAACAAAATGCGGAACAGGGCAGCAAAGACAACCAGGGTGATAAGATCAACGGCAGTCAGTTTCTTGAAAAGGGCCTCAACTGCGCCAACTTTCTTGGTATCAGTAGTCATTATGAACTCCTTTAGCTAACCAAATTTGTAGGATAAATCAAGTTCTTTCTTGCTTGTCGTACTTCCACGCATTGTTCTTTTTGATCGATAATCGTCCTCCTTTCACAAATTATTAAACATCGTCTCCCTTTATTCAACAGCTTTTCGAACCACCATCATGTTTTCGTTCGAGGCATGCTGTGGAACCACACAACCCGGAGCAATCATCAGTCTATTTCCGCCTTCCGTCTGGCTGATCGCTTCCTTTACTTCCAATTCGATCTCAGATGGAGTACCCGAAACAAGCGTATTCCATTCATTTACACCACCGCAAACCAAACCCGAGAAGATATTGCGTCCTTCCCGGAGGGTTGGGGCTGTGATACGGTCGTGCCAATTGGCCATGTTGACAGGAAAATCAGTAAGAAGCTTAAACATGGTATCTTCACCATGGATATGGACGAGCATGAATTCCACTTTGTCTTTGATGGCATTCAAGATCCGTAAATCATATTCGGCGCCAAATTCATTATATTCAGCCTCGCTGACAACGCGATAGGATCCATTCTGGGTGGCAAAGAACATACCATGTGCACCAGCTTTAACGGCTTCTTCAGCAAATTGGATAGTCACTTCTGTGATTGTCTCCAATCCAGCTTTGAAGAGTTCAGGGTGAAGGCGCATATCTGTGAAAACCCGATCTCCAGCCATCTTTCGAGCCGTTGTAAGGGGACTGAAGATTGTCTGCAGAATGGGAACTGTATTTCCAAGACTACGGGCAGTGATATCCAGCGCTTTATTCTGCTGACCATAAAAACCCTGGGAAGCATCCAATTTGGGGAGTTCTCTCCAATCTTCTGGTTTCGTTATTGCAAATTTAACTGCATTACGGACACCCATATTATTAGGCTGCCATTCAGTCACCGTACCCCAATCCATGACTCCGTAGGTGCCGGTTGGTGTAAACTTGACAAGATCCCAATCAAACCTTTTCTGGAAATCCAGACTGACTTGCGCCAAACCCTCAGCGGTCATATCATCGACAGGAAAATGCTTCCATAATGCCACACATGTCCTATCTGTTTGCTCTCCCCTGATTGCTGCCCGCAAACGTTCCCATTTGGTCATTTGATCACCCATTTTTTCTCCTTTATGAAAATGATTAGATAGTGAAGTATTTTCTTACAGAACCGGGATCAAAACCCTTGGGGAAGTAGGAGCCAGATGGTTTGTGAACTTCGTAGTTTCCCTTGAAGTTTCCAGATGTGATGCGTTCAAGCATGTTCATCAATCGATCAACATCTTCAAAGTTGGAATAACAACCAAAACTCATACGAAGTAACCCAGGAAGATCTGCCCGGTTGCGATGCATCACGCGCTCATGAAATTGAGCATATTCAACATCGGTGATTTTCAGAAGGCGCAAGATATATGGATGGGCACAAAAACAACCATCCCGGACGCCAATTCCGCCTTCAAACCCAAGAACCGCAGCTACCAAGCCATGCTGCACCCCCTCTACATGGAAGGGAATGGCACCGACTCGATCCTGTGCCTTGGAAGGATCAGTGGAGCCGTAAACTTTTATGCCGGACATTGAAGTCAGTTTTTCCAAGGCGTAACGCGTGAGGTCGGCTTCATGGGCAGCAATCGTGTCCATACCGACCTGCGAGAGGAATTTAAGAGAGGCTGCCAATGCTACCGCACCAATCACGTTTGGGCTA
>DATEUN010000017.1:0-9437 GCA_035283125.1 Anaerolineales bacterium | reverse complement strand
GGATCTGGCTACAGCGCTGGAATGTCCGCCCAACCTGGCCATGATCACCCAACTCCTCATAAGCAATCATCAGGTATCGATACGCCCGTTCCCAACAATTATCCTGGTTGAGGATACGGGTGCAAAGATCAATGGCGGATGAATACTCCTTCAATTCTATATAAATCTCGACCAAATTATCGGCGGCTTCAAGGAAAAGCGCAGCCAGATGTTCACGTTCGCCTGCAGCCCAATCTTCATAAAGGGAATCCGGAAGGAATGGTCCCTTATAAAGATCAACCGCTTTTTCGAGGAAATTTACATCCTTATTGGCAGCTTTACGAATGAATTCCTTAAATTCCATGGCATCCAGCCAGATATCAGCATTGGGACGCAGGATATAAGAAGACCCTTCACGAAGGATATAGGCAGATTCACTGCCTGGCTGGCGATCGGGCTCCAAAACATGATAGAGCGTATTCAGGGCAATCTTAAAATTTTGTTGTGATGATTGTGGATCTGATCCCGGCCACAATGATTCACAAACCTGGTCACGGTCCAAAGGGATTTTTGGACTTGTTAAGAAAAGCTGGAAAAGCTGGCGGGATTTTTCTCTTTGCCAGCCATTGGATGGGATCGGTTGAGACCCCCTCCATACCCGGAAAGAACCGAGCGTCTCGATACTTAATTTATATCCCGGATGAATGGCAACATTTTTTATTCCGAGATTTTCAAGGAGCTGGTTTGCATAGGATGAATTCCATCCACTTTTCCTGCCAAAGATCAGAAGAGGAACAAATATACGGGGATCTGGTGCGCCAAGGAGTGTGGACCTCTCGAATAAAAATCCATAGTCATGGTCCTTGCAGCATGCAAGGACATCTGGAAGCAAGTGATCAAGGCCTGCAAAATTCTTTTGTCGAAAATAAACCAGGCTCAACCACAATTGTGAAGATACAGTCCCAAATGGATCACTGCATTCCTTGAAACCAAGGATCGCCCGATTAAGCCATTCTTGTGCTGACTCAAACCTCTCAGCAAGCGTCAGGCTGGCGCCCATGGTAAGACGGGTTAATGATGCGATCCATTCATCGCCAGCTTGAGAAGCGATCTCAATTGCCTCCTGTGCGAACACCTGTGCCTCGGCGATATTTCCCTGGTAACCATGGACACGGCAAAGACCCCAATCTGCCTCGACAAGCAAGCGGGGAACATCCAGAGTTTTACTGATCTCAATACTGTTCATGAATTGTTCGCGTGCGAGTTGGTAATCTCCAGAACCAGGAAGACCTGGTCCGCGCAGCGTCAGGGCGTGTCCCTGGCGCATATAACCAACTGCTGTCACAAAGGGGGATTTAAGTTCATTTCCACGTTTGGTTCCTTCCAGAGCAACCTGATAGGAAAGGTCTTCCAAACCCAAAAATGCATATATCAGAGAAAGGATCAGCAGGGTTTCGCGATGAGCGCGGGGAGTCTGGACTGGTTCAAGTTTTTCAGCTTCGGCACGTTTCTCCAAGCCACGACGAGCTTCCATAATCCGACCTGTACGAAGCATGACCCTGAACAACAATTGGTCGTTTTCAGGACCTTCGAGGCGGAGATCTTCCACTTTTTGCCTGAAATTCTCAGCTTCTTCAACATGACCGGCATTCAACTTGTTCTCTGCAAGGAGTTCAAACAGGCGTACCTGAGATTCACGATCTTTGAATCCATCGGTCAGTCGAATGGCTTCCTCCAAAAGATCTCCTGCTTTACTGGGATCAACCGTATCAAGATAAATACGAGCCTGGCCGCGCAAAGCACGGGCAATGCCATCCTGCTGCCCTCTTTCCTTCCATGTTCTTCTAGCCTGCTCATACCATCCCAATGCTTCATCAAAACGACTATGCAGCCTGGCCAACTCTCCCAATGAAAAAGTGAGACTGGGATGCAGAACAAGGATTTCCGGTGGAAGCTTATCCAAAAAGGATGCGAGGGTATCCAAACGACCCGAAGAAAGCAATGTCGAATAATGGGAATCCAAAAGGTCAGCGACCTTCTCCCAATTTCCAGCATCAACCAGGTGGTACAAGGCTTCTTCCATTTCACCTGATTTGAGGAAAATATCCGCCGCCAGCTGGTTCCATTTCTGCCTTTGAGCATCTGCAGCCTGTTGGCGTAGGAAATTATGGAAGATATGATGGAACCGCAAACTCTCTCCAGCAGATTCAACGATGAAGAGATCCTGCCGGCGCAGGTAGGCAAGCATAGAAGCGGAATCGTTCGTTTTGCTACCTGCAGCTTTCCTCAGTAAATCGCAGTTTGTAGGTTTTAACTCCCGCAATGTTGCTGTTATGGTAAGAAATTCGCGGACATCGGCGGGTTGATGTTCGAACACTTCATGGGTAAGCATATCAAAGAGAAGGTCGAGCGATCCGAGTGGAACTTCCATTTTTAAATCAAATCCTGTTCCAGGATGACTGCGGATATTCTGCCAGATCAACTGCAGAGCAATTGCCCATCCTTCTGTAACCATACCCAAGGCATTGACTTCTTGTGCGCTTAATTCCAATCCATAATGCATGGAGTATAGTGTTTCAATCTCATCTTTGGTGAATGTTAACAAGGATTGATCCAAGAAAAGCACTTCACCCTGAGAACGCCACCTTGATAAGCTGGGAAGCGAAATCACCGGGCGTCCGGACAGAAGTACATGTAAATTTCGAGGTGCCAGCCCAACCAGGCGATCCAGAATGAGGGGAACATCTCCATTGTCTGTTACCAGGTGGGCATCATCCATGACCAATAAGAGCGGAAATTGAAGGTCCTCACTCAAGACATTGATCAGCTGATCTACCACATCCTTCCACGGAAGTGGACCCTGGGAGCCATCCCAATCATCAAGGAATTTAATGGGAAGACCAAGAAGACCCGGATTAACCTGCAGGAGAGCATGGCAGAGATGGAGGAGGAAGACCATGCTGTCGTTGTCTTCCTGGTTCAACTGGTACCAGGATAGATTTACCTCTTTTTCTGCATAATCAGCCAATGCTGTGCTTTTCCCATAACCCGCTTCCGCCTGAAGGATGGTCAGGCGATACTCCATTGCCTGGTCCAGAACCTGCAGGATACGCGGACGTGCCAATATGCGATTATTTTTTGGAGGAGGCATGATCCTGGTACGTACAACTGTATTTGCCATGCCTGTATTTTAGCCGATTCCTATAAGTTAAAACAATTGATTTCCGGAGAAGAAGGTTCCATTCTGACGCTACCTGGGAAAGGGACAGAAAAAAACCAGTTACTTCTTCTCTCCCTCATACTGGAAATCGGAATTTGTCATTTGATCATTAAGATTTTACAACTGATATAATTTAAATATAATCATTCAAGGTAAAGATTTCATCTTAAAAAGATGTTCATGGAGTTGTTATGGATCAAAAAAATTCCAAAGAGGGCTTGACCATCCTGGGTGGCAAAGCTGAACCAAGTAAGAAACTGGAAGCATTTCCCAATCGGAGCCCGGATCGATTCTACCTGGTCTCGCTCCATTCCAGCGAATTTACCTGTCTATGCCCAATCACTGGACAACCTGATTTTGCCAGCATTCACGTGGATTATGTCCCGGATAAAAAAGTTGTAGAGTCCAAATCGTTCAAGTTATACCTGTGGTCATATCGAAATGAAGGTGCATTCCATGAACACGTAGTGAACCAGATCCTGGATGATCTACAGAAGGTTCTAGATGCACATTGGATCCGGGTCACAGGTGTGTTCAATATTCGGGGTGGAATCGATATAACTGTTGAAGCAGAACATACCCGAACCATTGAAGCTCGAAAGCAATGGCTGGATCGTCGTCCAATCAATAAAAATGAAGTTGAGTAGATAAACGAAACAATAAATAAGAATCCCCTGTGGCACGTTTGATCCAAGCGGGGGGTCCCTTTTTTTAAAACAAATATCTTAGTAACCTGGATCAATCCCACCAGAATTGTATTTTATTCACCATAAATGATATTAACCAAGTCCTGTAGATCGTTGGCAAGTAATCCAAGATCAACTGAAGCATTGGGTACATTATTTTCCAGACCTGAGACAATCAATGACAATCGTTTGGGTAGACTTTCGGCCAAGCCTGCATCCACTTTCTGAATTTCTGTTACAAGATCTTCCAATCTTTGAGTCGTACCTGCAAGAGCAGACCTGGCAGCAGAAACATCACCATTTGCCAATGCGAGGCGGGCAGTGCTGATATCCAACTGAACCTGGAGAAAATCACGATGGGTTTCAACACCTTGAAGTGAATTTGCTTTCGCATTTGCCGTGGTCAACTGGGAAGAAAGGGTTGAAACCTCTTCTTCCAACCCTGCAATGGTTTGGAAAGCCTGGGTTAATTCCCTGGTGGTGGGCTGCAGCCTGGTATAGTTCAACATTAATACACCAGCCAGGAATGTAACTGCAATCAAGGTCAACCAGAGAAGGATGGATCTCCAAACACGACGCGCCTTGCTCGTTTCTTTCTGAACTTCTGCAGGATTTGGCTGTTCTTCCAACTTTTCATTATCCAATGGATCGTTCATATTGTTTCCTTTCATCTAAATTGTGAGAACCAAGAATCCTTTGAACTCACCGGGATTCATTTCGTAATCGATATAAATTTCTACGATACTATTATATCCCATACGATTATTTATTAGTTGGGAATGAAAACGACCATTGAAATGAAGTCCCTTCTTATTGTATTATTATCCTATATCATTCGCAAATGGCTTCCTTTTTAAAAACAAATTACCATCAAAATAAACTGTTATAAGAGATTTTCAAACATCAGATGAAGGAGTCTACATGACCACAAAAGAAAATAAACCGAGACCATACTGGCATGTGGATGCCAAGTGGGTCACAGGGATACTATCGATCCTGGTGTTAATTGTCACCTTTGCCGTCTTTCTCCTGTTCAAAGTTACCTCTCCTGAACAAGGAATTGAAATTCTGACAGCTACCATGGCGAGTATGTTCAGCTACGAGGGAGGTGGATTGGACCAAGCTGGTGATATTGAAATCATGAAGGACAAGATCGCAGAATCACCAAATGGAGAGTATCAACCAATTCCAGGAATGGATATTACGGTAAGAATGGAAGATATCGAGGGAAAATCTCCCAGGGAAGCAAGGTTATGGTTCTTTCGCCAGATGGCAGAACCCCTGTACACACAAGGTCAACAAGGTCTTATAGAAATGATGACTGATCCTGAAATGAAAGAGAGCGTATCTGGAGGAGTTGGACCTTTAGCATTAATTTCTGCCAGCACTCATGCAAAACTTGGAAGCGTACTAATCATTTGCGGGTTGATCTCATTTTTCTTATTAGGAATGTTGATCTTCTTCAGCTACCGGTTTGGGCGATTGGGAAATCCTGGATTCGTGATATTCATGGCAGCCATCCCCAACCTGATTTTACTTGCCGTGTTGCAAGGTGTGATAAATAATCCGACCAATGGACAAGGTGACGAAGGAATACAATCCACGTTAGCCCGATATTCACAATTGGCTGCTGATGTTCTTCCTGACGTCATCGATAAAGCATTGATCATCCACGTAGTTCTTGTTATCGTGGGAATCGCCCTCATGCTGATCGGTTTAATCGGGGTAATATTTTTCAGACAAAAAAAGAAAACAGATCAACCTGAACCAGCGGGGTAATAGGCATCCATTCATTAATGGATTATCAATCCAATGGAGATTTATAGTTTATAACCAGTTATTTGAATTATTAAAAAAAATTATTTAATATTTTTTGGTATTAATTATTGTCTGTTCAATAAACAAGTCGTTCCGTTGACGTCGTTTTTCTTGTGTGGTATGATGCCTAAACAATTAAATAGCCCCAAACGGCAACTCTTATCCAGAGAGGCGGAGGGACCGGCCCTGTGAAGCCTCGGCAACCTCTGTACGAACGAATGAACCAAATTGTACAGAAGGTGCCAATTCCGGCAGTAGTGGTAACAAAATATGTTACTCAAAATCTGGAAGATGGGAGGGCAGCCGTGCATCTGCGCAATTGCCCTTTCTTGAACTGGAAGGGGCAATTCTTTTTTTTAGAGAGGTGTAAACCATGAGTACAACTTTTATGTCTTCACCCAAGGTCCTGTTCACATCAGAATCAGTGACCGAAGGGCACCCTGACAAGATGTGTGACCAGATCAGCGATGCTGTACTGGATGCATGCCTTGCACAGGATCCATTCTCCCGTGTAGCCTGTGAAACCGCCACCAAGACTGGTTATGTCATGATCATGGGCGAGATCACCACGACAGCATTTGTCAATTTTGATGAGCTTGTCCGCAAGGTTGTCAATGAAATCGGCTATGACCGAGCCAAAAAGGGATTTGATGGCAACACGTGCGGTGTCTTATCTGCAATTGCCAGCCAGAGCCCGGATATTGCCATGGGGGTCGATAAATCGAAGGAAGCCAAGGAAAGTGACAAGAACGACCTGGATACTATTGGTGCGGGAGACCAGGGGATGATGTTCGGTTATGCATGCAATGAGACTCCAACCCTGATGCCGATGCCAATCTACCTGGCTCATAAATTAACCAGGCGTTTAAGCGAAGTCCGTAAAAAAGGGACTCTGAAATGGCTCTGGCCTGACGGTAAAAGCCAGGTAACGGTCGAGTACGCATTTGGAAAACCAAAACGGATCGATACCGTTTTAATAAGCACCCAGCATTCTGACAAGGTCACGCACGATGAGATCAGGGCTGGTGTAATTGAACACATCATCATGCCTGTACTTCCCAAGGAATTGGTGGATGAAAACCTAAAAATCTTCGTGAACCCAACCGGCAGGTTTGTCATCGGTGGGCCACTGGGAGACGCGGGCGTTACCGGGCGCAAGATCATCGTAGATACTTACGGTGGGATGGGTCGTCATGGCGGCGGTGCCTTCTCGGGTAAAGATCCGACAAAGGTTGACCGCTCAGCTGCCTATGCGGCACGCTGGGCAGCGAAGAATGTTGTTGCAGCTGGCCTGGCGGATCGTTGTGAGATCCAGGTCGCCTATGCGATTGGTGTTGCCCACCCATTGTCAGTCAACGTGGAGACTTTTGGTACCGGGAAGGTCTCTGACGAGCGGATCTCTGAGCTGATCAATGAACATTTTGACCTGAGACCAGGAGCCATCATCCGAGACCTGGATCTGCGTAAACCCATTTACCAGAAGACAGCGGCTTACGGTCACTTTGGCCGTGATGATATTGAATTCACATGGGAACGAACCGATAAAGCTGAAGCACTACGAAAAGCAGCGGGGCTATAAATTACATCATCAACTGAATTATAAAGAAAAGGGCAGCATGAATAACCCATGCTGCCCTTTTATAATCAAATAATTCTGTTCACCTTTTTGCAAGCTCAATCGGCCCCTGCTTGTGAGGATACTTGCCTTTTTTATCCTTGTAAAATTCCCTGATTATTTCAAAATCGGCATTGATATCACCAGTCGGTTTTATACTGGGACCCAAACCAACCGTCTTATTGGCATAATCAAGGTAAGCCATAACAATAGGGACCTTTGCCTTCAAAGCGATGTAATAGAAACCAGATCGCCAATTATGAACCTTACTGCGAGTACCCTCAGGAGCAATGGCTATAACCAGGTCGGGATCCTGCGAGAATTTTTCAGCAATCTGGTCCACCATGCTGGTCTTCTCACGACGATTAACCGGTATGGCACCAATGGCTCGCATGAAAACACCCAGAGGCCAACGGAAGAGTGTATCTTTGCCCATAATGCGCATGGGAATACCCTCGACAATGATCAGGACCAACGCCAGTAGAAGATCCCAGTTGGTTGTATGGGGCGCCCCAATCAGTACATAGCTGGAAGTGCGGGGAGGTATCACATGGGTTCGCCACCCGGAAATTCTCAAAAGGAACTTTGCCAGGGATCTGAACCAATTTGATCTATTTTTAGCTAATGCAATCGACATGTTTTCCTTATCGGTGCCAAACGTTCTTGCTTGCACCTAAATTATTATTTATTCCAAACATCCTGTCATCTGAATTAAAACACTGTCATCTGTTCAGACCATGATGACAGTGAAAGCAGTTGAGAGGGCAATGAGACGATGCAGTATAACATTAAACCTTTCCATCAACCGTTTAATTTAATGATTCCTTTTTGTTTAGATCATCATTTCATTTGTGAACGGATCTCTGCCAGACGCAGGAGGATTCGCTGGATATAACCATCTTTGATCATTATTTCCCAATGTCCATCCATGAAACGTTCACCTCGAATGCAATATGTCAACAAGGTTCTTATCTGTTCCAGAGAACAACTTCTCACATAAGCATGGTCCTGCAGGAGTTTTCCAGTCCTGGACGGATCATATCCATAATCCAGCCAACATTCGTTTGCTACAAGTTTAAAAAAAACAAGGGTAGTCTGATCATATTGCGGATAAGGTAAGCTTATGGCACCATCTTCATTTTTAATTCCGCCATGCCAGGATATGACTGGATGGAAATTCTCATTGTAAAGTATTGGCAGGTAAGCCAGCAATTCATCCATGTCTTGGGGAGAAGGAAGGGAGGGTGGTTTCGCCATTGGAATACACCATTATGCCATAGATAACCATCTTTATCGTCACAAGGGTATTGACATCTATAATGGATATCGCTGTTTACGTTTTTGACCACCAGAAAGGACTGACCTGGGGAAACCTGGCCACCCACGTAAAAAAAATTAGAATGCAAAATACCTTGAAGTTGAGAAAACATTTATTGATAAAAAACCTCATTCCATGGTAAAGATGACAGACCATGGAAGAGATGCTTTCAAAGATTACAAACAGACCATGCAACGGGTTTTGGACGACCTTCCGGATTGATCATGAATAAAACCAAACTTGAAATCCATTCCAGAAAATATGGAAAAACCCGTTTGCCAATCAAGCTGATTATGCTAGAATGGATTCATGCAGTTCGATATTTTCTCCCTTTTCCCGGAATTCTTCCCTTCCTACCTTGACAACAGCATCCTGAAGCGTGCCCAACAGAGAGGATCTTTAAAGGTGGCTGTTCACAATATACGTGACTGGGCAGTTGACCGCCACCATGTCACTGATGACCTTCCTTATGGTGGAGGGGGCGGCATGGTCATGAAGGTTGAACCCGTCTTTTCTGCAATCGAATCTGTGCTGGGTGCACCACCCTCCTGCCCGGTGATCATGCTGACACCGCAGGGAAGGATTTTCACGCAAAGAGTGGCAGAGGAACTCGTCCAGATCCCCCATCTCGCCCTTCTTTGCGGGCGATATGAAGGAGTTGACGAACGAATTCGTGAACACCTGGTAACCGACGAGATATCGGTCGGAGATTTCGTGCTGACAGGTGGTGAGCTTCCCGCGCTCATGCTGATCGACGCGGTGACCCGGCTGGTGTCAGGTGTTTTGGGAGACCCGGACGGT
>DATEUN010000016.1:0-25888 GCA_035283125.1 Anaerolineales bacterium | reverse complement strand
TTCCTCCGGACTGGGATAATCCATAATAAATCCGCAATCAGAAATTAATGAAGGGATCACAGAAGTTCTGGTTGCCACCGATGGCAATCCGCAAGCCATTGCTTCAAGAAGGGACTTGGGAAAGCCTTCCCTGAATGTGGGAAAGACAAAGATATGTGAATTTGAAAGGATCTTTAAGACCTCTTTATGCGGTATATTTCCATGGAATATTACTATACCATCAAGCGACAAGTTATATACCAATTGTTTCAATCGTTCCATTAATTCCCCATCACCGATAACATCAAGTGTGGCTTCAGGATAATTTTCAATAACCACAGGAAGAGCATTTATTAATGCTTCCATGTTTTTTCCTGAAGATAGTCTACCGACTGTCACCAGTTTCAGTGGACCAAACCCATGCCATTGTTTTGCTTTTTCTATTGACGATAGTTGCTCCCTTGTTAAAGATGTTGCAAATATCCATGTTATCGATACATTCCTCTTTGAAGGAGGCTGATCACCCCCGCCTGTGGCAAGAACAACATTCCTTCCACCGGCTATCATTTCCAGAAATCGCTGGAGCAAACGATCAACGAAAGATATCGGCATTCCCCACGTGCCACAATGGCGGACAAATAATGGCTTTCTCTGGATGATCGCAATCAGCAAGCCTACTGTTCCAATATCACCTCCAACTGGTGTATGAACTGCATCAGCCTGCCCGATTTTCCTCCAGAGCAAGGGTAGGTGTCTCAAAAACCAGAAAAGAAAGCAAACCTTACGTAAAAATCCTTTTCCTGAGGGTTCGACCAATGGAATAATCGATAGATAATGCCCAATAAGATGCCTGGCTCCCGATGGCATTTCTGTTTTTTGGATTGGCACCATAATTGAAGTTCGATCAAATAACGAGGAAATATATTCCATTTGAAATGGAAACCCGCCCACAGTCGAGTAACCGGATGGGGAAGCTGGATCAAGCCATGTTTCCTTATGCGATACAACCAGGAGATTCATTGGTCAGCAAGTTCCATCAATCTATTAACCAGGCGGGGACCAACAACATCCCATGTTAAATACTCCCGTGCATATGAATTGATACGGTAATAATATTCTGATCTATTCTCGTGGATATTTGATAAAAAGTCTATCATTCTTTTATCAACATCCAATGCAGATGGGTCATAGATCATTCCAATTTCATGTTCTTTGACAATATCACTGAAATCGCCTATTGCATCAGTCATCAGAACAGGCAACCCAGCAATACAATATTCTGCAAATTTTGTCGGAGAAGCCACCCTGTTAACCAATGATGAATCTCTCAACAACAAACCCATATCTGCAATTTGAAGGTATTTAAAAACTTCAGTGTGAGGTATGTTAAGGATTTTGTAATTATTTGGGTGAATACCCAAGGCATGCAGATATTGAACGAATACTGATCCTTGCGGTGTAAGTATTTGAAAGAAAGCTGATGGCAAATATAAAAGGATCTTTTCATAAATCTTACACATTTCTTCTGGAAGTTGATATTCTTCAGCAGACCCAGCATAACATACAACAAATTTATCCTGCAAGCCTTCCTTCAAGCGTGATTGATTTCTTTCCTCATAGCTCATTAATGGAATATCCATCACTGCACAGGGAATAACCGAACAATTCGTAATTGACAGGTCGTACTTGTTCTCAAAATGATCCTGCATGGCATGGGATACAAAGATAATCCAATTTGATCCCTTAATGGTTGAAAACTGCTCGAATTCAATTCTTTTAATCTGATCCGGAATTTTCGATGGATCAATCCCATATTTTGCTTCCTCAGAAAGTTCTCCCTGCATATCCGTTATGATCTTCAGCCTTTTGTTAATTCTTCTGGTCACAATACCAAGATATCCTGCTTTCTGGCCATGACCGAAAATAAGATCAACCTTATTAATCCTGCTTACAAGCAGAAGAATTATGGCGCAATAGTAGTTATTGATCCGATATAAAGCCGAGAACCTGATGAAAGGAATTTGGGGGAAGTAAAGAACTTTACATGCCGCCTCTTTTTCCAGTGCCTTTCGCGCAGCAAGCAGGGACCTGAATCCTTCTTTAAGTTGATCTCCACGGAGGAAGCAAAGGATCATTGGTTGAATACCATTTTGAAAAACCAACCTGGCAAGATCAATGATACGAGTTCGCCCTCCCCCAGAAGTCGAATTGGCTGATGTCGCAAGGAAGAGTATTTTGGGCATTTTATTCATGAATATCGAAGAATCAAAATATCCTAATCAGAGATTATGGCTTGAAGAATTTCAGCAATTCGCTGCGCAGAATTTCCATCCAACGTACACCCAAAGGTTTCCTCCAAAAATGATCTTCGCCTTGAGAGAAGTTCACTTGGGTTTTCCAGTGAATCATGGATCATCCGGCGCATATCATTGGTGGAATAAGCGATCTTGACAGCACCGCTCCTGACCAGATCCCGGTAATGATCGAATTGGATATGGCGACTCCAATGATAACCTTTAGCTACCTGATAACCCGGGGGGTCAAAGCCAATATTGATAACGGGTTTATCCATCATCATCAATTCAAGGGACACGGTGGAAGCAGGGTTGATACCCAACTCACAATAATGGAGAAGACTGGTGTAAATGCATAAATCCTCCTCCATAGGTGTGAACCACTTTTCCTCCCACAGGACCGGTGGAAAAACAACCCCGGGAATAGCCTGCCCAGCCAACTCCTCCATCTCCGGGCTATTTCCTTTAATATAAGCCCTGACCACCAGCTGCGGTCTTTTTGTTTCATCCATCTCATGCAGAAGAGCAATGATCGAACGAACGTGCAGGTATTCACCGGGGAAGTCGCGTGCCATGCCGGTGGTATAGAGGATGAAGGGTCTGCCCGGATCCAGACCAATGCGTGAACAAAGCTCCCTGCGGGGAAGAATATATTCTTTCCTGAAATGAAAGTCAAATTGCGGGGTTCCGGTGATGTATACATGGTCTTCTTTAATTGAAGGGTAAATATTCAGCAACTGCTCCTTCATTCCCTTATGCCAGACGAGGTAATGATCGTAATGCGGCAGGAGGCGAGCCCGGGAGGAAAGGTTATCCCAGGAGAAGATGAACGTGGCGGTTGGAATCCCCATTTGGTGGGCTATGCGGATGGGCAGATCCCCCCTGGATGCGTGGATGTGGGAGCCATTGAATACTAGGTCCGGTTTAAGCTGGGAGAAAAGGCGATCAAAGTCAGCGGTTGGTTTGAGAAGGATGCTCAATTTTCGGTCGAGGGTTGACAGGAAGGAAAGGGAACCCTGGTTGGCGAAGAAATAGGAGATGGTCTTCCAAAGGCTGCGTTTGATTTTGCCACCCAGGGTGCGGGCACGGTCATCGAGGATGACTTGTTTGTTCTTAACCTTTTCGGTCCACAACCAGCGGTAATGGGCATCGTGGAGCAGCGCCCTGAGGTAGTTAACGAGGCGATGTTCGGGATATTCCCTGAGTTCGATGATCTGATCCACTTCATGTTCAAAGCGGGTGCGGAACTGTTCATCGGTGATGACGGAGAGGAGGGTGATACGCGCGTTTTCATGCAAGGATCGGATGGCAGCGGAGTAGAGGAAATTGCGGACACTTTCCCCGCGGGCGATGATGAATACGATGTTAGGTTTATTGGTGGAATTTGATCTATCAGCCATCTTTACTGTTCTTTACCATCGACCACCTGGTTGATGATCCCAGCAAGTTTAGCACCTGCTGCTTTCCAATTCAATTCCTGTTCAAACCTTTCACGAGTTGTGCGACATAATTGGTAATATCCCGGAGGATCACTCACTAATTCAATTATCGCATCCACATATGCCTGGGGAGGGCTATTCCTGGGTAAAACAACCCCTGATACCCCGTCTTTCACCGTTGTTGCCATGCCGCCAACATCGTTGGTAACAGCCGGTGTTCCAAATGCAGCTGCTTCACTTAACACAATTCCTCCAGCCTCAAAACGGGCTGGATGAAGAATGAGGTTTGCCCATTTATACCAATCAATATAATTCATTAATTGTTGTGAATCATTCTTATTGTATGGACCAACACATTTTATAAATGGAGGTAATCCATAGGGAAGTTCTTTGATGCCGCAGATAACAAGTTCAGCTGCATAACCGGCGTTATTTAACATGGAAACAATATCAACCGCAAGGTCCAATCCCTTCCTTTTAATGACGCGACCAACAAATAATATTCTGAGAGGTGAACCGATCTTTTTATCGACCTCAAAATTAATCTCTGCGGGTATGATCTCCTGCGGTAAGGCAGCAGACAAGGGAAGTATTTCAACTCTTTCTTTCTCAACGCCATATTCTCTGACAAGATTGTTCTGCAGCCATTCACTGACCGAGATGATGGTTGAAGTTCTTTTCAAGGCTCTCTTTTCTTCCCAAACAGAAAGAGCCAAAGGAAATTTTCCATACAGCGGCCAGCTTTCTTCCTGCCCTATGAAGGTCGTGTCCAAATACCAGATGGAGGGAACCCTGGTTTTGCTAAAAATAAAGAATGATTGAAAAATGGAAAAGATCAGATCCGGTTGATGGTCTTTTACTGCATTGTCAAGCATTCGTGATGCGCGGAAAGCTGTTAGAAGGGGAAATTTCAACCCGCTTTTGCCGGTGACCTTTTTATACAACCTCCACCCAGCCATTTCCAACCGTTCGAGGTAGTTGACCGAATCGGTTACCGGTCCAACAATGGTAACATTAAATCCAGCATCAGAAATTGCTTTGTGACATTCAAAATCCAGACTACTTCCCATAGTCGGGTCAAGAGGATCATACCTGTAGGCAGCGTAAAGGACTTTCATCTCATCAATCCCCGGGTACCTGGATCGCACCATTCAATGCAGATATGAGTTTTCCGACGTTCGCCTGCCAATCCGCATTTTCTTCAAAAAAATGTCGAGCTCCAATAGAAAGCTTCCTGTATTGTTCTGGTTCAGTAAACCAACTCATTATTATGCTGGAAAAATCAGCCGCAGGAGCATCATGCTGCAACAAGACACCACTGACCCCATCTGAGACTGAAGCCATAATTCCATCGATCTTATACGCCAGCGTGGGAAGACCATAAGCAGCAGCCTCCCTGGGTACAATCACTGAACCTTCGCCATGGCTGGGGAGGATCAAGACATCAGATTCCCGGAACAATCGATCCATTATCTCCCAATCAGCAGGGTCGTCTTTATTCAGCAAACCATGAACATGCACGTATGAAGGGGGGTCCTTTATTTCTGCCCCAACAATATGCAGAATTGTATTTACTCCCAAATCCCTCAAATCTGAAGCAACTTTTACAGCAATTTCCCCACCCTTACGCTGCCAATCCCTGCCAATAAACAAGAGATCAACCTTTTTCTTCTGAACATTAAAGTTGAAATCCCTATGAATGGAAACGGAATCTCCGGGATCAGGGATATTTGCGCCAAAGGGGATCACAGCCAATTTACCAGGATCAGTACCGTATTTGGCAGCTTCCCGTTTCAACCAATCGGCTGGAAATATACACAACCTGGCATTTTTCAAGCACCGTTTAATTGTCAGTTGAAAATACTTAAGAACGATCAAGGATGTTCCTGATAAAGAAGCATTCTCCCGGACAGACCCGGCTGTTATCGTAAAAGGCAATATTACATCCGAGTAATAAACCACGGGCAATTCAGACCTCATTCCTGCGACTATGCCGGGGTCGTTAGTCAGAACGAGGTCGGCATCCAAATTTGAAAGTACCTGATCGAATGCCTTTCCGACAGAGCGAGCCATGGCAGGATCGAGGTATGTTTTATATTGACCATTCAATATTCTGCGCGTAACAGCTCTGAAAAGACGGGTTGAAAAAGGCTCAGTAATGGTTAATGGGCCGATATACTCTATGGAACATCCCTGTCTCTCCATTTCCCTGCCCATGGTATAAAAGGTCCCGGAACCACGTCTTATGTTTCTCGGATCGTAATAGGGTGTCACAAAAGCAATTTTCATTTGTTGTTTTCAAACAACGCATTGTACGACCAGGTATAGATCTTCTTTAACCATTTTCGTACACGATGGATTTCCATCAAACGCCCCCATAAGGATGATGCTCTATGCGTCTTAACTGAAAGACTGCCACCTGGAATATCCAAACCGGGAGCAATTTCCTTCAATTCTTCAGCCATGTCAGGAAGCTCATTTCCCATGTGATGAACAAGGTAATCGGTGGTCGAGAGACGCCACCATCCATTTGCCTCCAGTTTCTTCTCAAAGATCGGGCTGTAAACCTGGTCATACATTTCAGACTGATCATTCAGTTCCAGCGGAAGAACCTTCTCAATCACTGCGCGGCGGGTCAGGAACTGGAAATCCTGGGCAGAGACAAAGGCACTGATACCCCCGCGAGTTATGCGAACATCCCTGCGCGGTGATGCAAGTTTGAGATATTCTTCTTGGGAGCGGCCGATGCTCAAACGGTGGGCATTGATAAACTGCATGGGGATGAGGTCCTGTCCCTCCTCAACAGCGATATCCCCCTGGGCATGGATCCCTTTCATGGTATTTCCAACAAAACTATGGGATTTATCGATGGTTGGCAAGGCAGTCACCTGCCCGGCAAGGGGAAAAGCATTCATGACCGCCAGGCTGGATTCAAGCCATCCGGGCAGGAAATAGACATCGCTATCGGTGAAAGCTATATATTCACCGGGAGCGATGGAAAAGAGGAATTGCATGGCGCCCAATTTCCTGAGGTTGAACTGGGATTCCAGCAGGTACTGGATCCTGCCCTCAGAACGCATGCCATGTAGAAAATCGCGAACTTCGGGGCAGCTGTTGTTATCGAGCACCATCAGGTCAAAAGGCAGGGAGGTACTGGCAAACAGGCTGTCAAAGAAAAGCCGAAGTACGCTGAAACTGTTCTGCCAGTATCCTGTTTGCATCGGGATATGGACAGCCGTGGTGATGGTCACCTGGCAAGGTTCATGGCTGGGATGACTGGCTGAAATTTTCAAGGGGTGTTTTCCGGTTCGAGGCATTCCACCTACAAATATCTTTCAAGTAGTTCTTTAAGTGACTCCCGGGCAACTTCCCGGGAATAATTCTGCTGGTAGGTGTATTGAGCGTTCACTGCCAGACCAGATAACTTTTGCGGATATTCCAGCATTTCCACGATAGCAGCAGCAAAAGACGGTGCATCATCAGCAATAAGGATATCCTTTCCAGGTGTAACATGGGCGACGCCCTTTGCTCCTTCATAGGTACTCAATACAGGTACACCATACACGAATGATTCGATGATCCTGGTTCGTAATCCTGTTGCCCTGGTTGCACCCACCAACTGAAGATCGGCATGTTCATATAATTCCTGAATATTTTCAACATACCCAAGTAATTTTACCTGAGGAAATTTTTCCTTCAATTTCATAATTTCACGAGAATAATGTGAATCTCCTATTTTCCCAGCTACAAGCAACTCGATTCTATTTAATTGGGAATCAGGCAATAATGGGAATACTTTACCAAGGATGAAAGAGAGTGAATCATAGCCGATAAATCCATCTATGCTTCCAAGATGAAGCAGGTGCAACCTGCCCCCCTGCAACCATTCTCTCGATAGCGCAAGTGTCCCTGGTTCGATCCAACTCATTGGGAAGAATTCAGCCTGTTCATAATGACGATTAACACAAAACTCCCAATTATCGTGGATGGCAATATTCAATATTAATTTCTGGCTTTTCGCAACCCAATCCTCGCTCTTTCTCAGGCGGTCGAGCCGCAGCCTGTGATAACGATCACTTCCAATGATAGCAGGTGTTTTTCTCATTCCCCAAAGCATTGGAATCCGCTGTGAGAAGATATCATGACAACTCCAGATCGAATTCACATATGGATTATCAACCACAGCGCTAGCCATATCGATATATTCAAAATGGTATATTCCATGCGGGTCACGCTGAAGACGTTCATTCAGATCATGGATAACCGCTGTGCGAACAGGGAAAAGAATGTCCAGAACCAGACTGCGGGGAAAACCAAGTGTAAAAGCAAGCCTGTGAAAAAGATCGACTTGCGGTTTTTTAAAGCGAACCTGGTACCAGTTGGCCACTTCCAACGATCCGTCAATGGGAAAATCCTCCCCTGCTTCATGGTCAATAAATTGGATCACTTCAACTTTAAATCCAAGGTCCAGGTAAGCGCGAAGGTTTGTATATTGACGAATGGCAGAACCAGATCCGAAAGGAAGGATCTGTCCGGGGCTATAGAAATATACATTCTTCTTTGTTAATAAATCAATTGATGTCATGACTAATTCATTTCTTCATGCCCGACCTACAAATTTTCCAAACGCATCATAGAATGCTTCCTTGTTATACAAAACCTTCAATGACTCCAGCCCTTTCTTGAAGCTGCCTGTGTCACTCATGAGTCTCACCATTTTTTCAATAGTATCAGCCAAGACGTTCACATCAGAATTCGTTATGGTTGATCCACATTCGTGGTCTCTTACAAACCGATTAACAGAACTACCTTCCGGTCCCAATGCCAGCATGGGAACCTGCGCCTGGATATAAGAAGTGATCTTTAATGGCAGGGATGTACGAGTAGTGACAGCATACTGCGGGTCGAATGGCCAATTTAGAAATCCAAGGTCCAAACGGGCGAGGTTTTCGATAAATTCTTTTTCAGGAAGCCACCCTGTCACTTCAACATCTTCTGAAACAGGAAGATGAGACGGCAACTGACCTATATGAAGGATCTTGAACTTTCCGACCCCATGTTTCTGATTGAGGAGACGAACAACTTCCAGCAGAAGGTTCCAGTTATCAGCTGAATTAACACTGCCAAGCGATCCAATCACGAAGGGTTTTTTATCGCCTGAGAATTTCCCGGGTCTTAAACATTTTTGCGGGTCAACACCGGGAAACAAAGTGACCGATCCCACCTGGTATTGGTCTCGATAATACTCGCCCATGTAATCCGAGATGACAGCAACGCCGCTGGCGGCTTTCAATGTCCTGGAAAATTCCCTGGCATATAAGCGGATAAGCCAGCCCGGCAGACCTTTGACCCGGAGCCGATTGACAGGATCGTCATGAACCATGACCAGGAGTGGAACTCCCAATTGTCTGGCAGCCACGCGACCAGCAACGACAGCTTCGAAGGCAAGGTCTGCGAGGACAAGCTGAGAACCCTGCCGACGACCAAATTTGGCTGCTTTACGACCAAACACCCTTGAATAGAGGATCAGATTCAGAAATTGTTTTACCCATGGAAACCGCGAGGGAAATGACAATGGAGCCGCATAAGAATAAGGGATTTTGTAAAGATCGTTGACTGGATTGGGGGAGTTTCGAAGTGAAAACCAAGCAAATTTGGTAGGATATTTTTTCAATAATAGATCCATAAAAACCATGGAAGCTGTGCGAGGTTTTTCAAGGGGCATGCAGGTTAGAAACAATATTCTCGGAATTTCCATTAATCCATTTTCGTTATGGTTTTTTCTTTAAACCAGATTTGTCGAATCCCAAATTGAAGCATTTGCGAAACTGATTTTCGATTGTATTCACTTTATTCAATAATTTAACTCGTTCAGAAAAACTTCCTAATTGTTTGTGCATCATTAAGATATCTGGTTCACCTGAATCTTTGTAAGTCAGTGCCTTAATGAATATTCGTGGATGAGTAATAAAATTAATAACATGATCATAAAGCTTTTTATGCCATTTTCGAGAAACAACTTGAACCCCAGAAGAAAATTCACTATACAATCGTCTGTAAAGCTGGATATAGAAGCTTGCCCTTCCATGAGCTCTTTTCATTTTATATAAATATAATCTATTCATCCTCGATGCAGGCATAAAATGTTCCATCATTAATTCCGGCGAATAATACAACTGCCAACCTGAGAGCAATAATGCATAGCAAATCTCCAGGTCTTCTCCAGTAGTAAGGGTTCTCCCTTTTCTACCAGTGAGAAGGGGAGAATATCCTTTCGCAAGTAATTCCATCCAGGCAGATCTTCGAACTGTGAGCCCGGCGCCCCATAAAACCTGACCATTGGCCAGCACGCCTTCCTCTTCTGCCTGCCTGCCGATAGCATAACTTCCCAAATTCTCCAGGAACCAGGCTGGTGGTTCTGACTCGTAAACCGCCTCCACTTGTCCTCCACAAGCGCCGACATGCGGGTGAGAAGACATCACCTGGTAAACATTTTTTACCCAATCGCCAGCAACCCAGTTATCATCATCCACGAAACTGACAACCTCATACTTTGTTTCCTGAAAACCACGTTGGCGGGCATTCATCAATCCCAATTCTGGTTCCAGAACAACTCTGAAAGGGATCGATGTATTCTGCCAGTTATTTATTGCAAAATCACCTGTGCCATCATTTGAAGCGTTATCAACTATTATGATCTCCCACGAGAGATCTTCGCAACCTGCCTGCGCTGAGAGATGGTCCAATGTTGGAGGTAATCTCTGCACACTATTATGGCAGCAAATGATAATCGAGACACCAATCAGGGTCATTTTCTTTATTTACATCCTTAACCAAGTATCTGGAATTAAGTCGAGGATTTCCATGGTTGAATTAATAAACCACTTTTCGGGAGAAATTACCATTTTTGTGGTTGAAGGATTCAACCAAGCTCCCCACCAACTATATGAGCTATTGGCAATAATATGGTGGTTACATAAACTCATTAACACAAGTTCCTCAACATCTCGATTTTTTCTATCAACATAAACAAATTCGGGTTCATTGATAAAAGTGAAGTTCCTACTACACCAATCGATATCGTCAGAAAATATAAAAAACCTGCAACTTGGAATTCTTTTTAAACAAAAATTGACAGCAGAGTAATAATAGTCCAACGATAAAGCATTGTGTAAATTGTTTTTATCCTTATTATTTACATAATCACCTCGACGAACATGAATACTTATCGAAGTATTGCTCTTAATTTTTGAAATCCAATTTGTACTAATACTTGAAGGTAATCCTTTTAATGTGAATTCTTTTGTTAATTTATTGTTAATCGCTGCAAAGTATTTTTTGCTTTGCCAAAATCCTGAAATATAACAAGTTGAAGGGACATTAATTATATTGTCATCATAGGCACTAAATTTCTTTTCTTTTACAGTTCGTTGCTTGTAATAAGGAAGTTGCTTCTGCCAAATTGCCATAAACTTTCTGAATACCCGGTTCTGAGAAAAGAATCTTGTTTTATAAATATCCTCATCAGATGCTATTTGAAAATCTACATTAAATTTATCCAATTCAAATTTTCTTAATTCCTGATGATCATAAGCTCTAAGATCCAATTTTAATGGGACACCTCGATCCAAGGTCAATCTTCGACCAAGTGCGTACTGAAACATCTGGTTACCAATACCGCCGATCAACCTAATAATAATCATTTCTTCTGAGCTAAGATATGAATGCCAAAGCAAAGCAATTCGTTAGAGCCCTTATCATTGCTCGACATCCGATTTAATGAATTAAAAATAATTTTCAACGCTTTTTTTCCAACCAGGATAAATCTGGAGTTGAATAATGTTCTGCTATAGATGGCAATCTATGTAATTCCTGCGCAACATACTCGAAATAATTTCCATTAATATTTAATTCAAGAATTCGGAACCCGTATTTCTCCAACCAATATTCATAGAAATATTTGCTAAATCCTGTTTGATAGAAATAAGGGGAAAAATGGGTCAATGAGGCAAAAGGAGCTGTAACTATCAAATAACCTCCGGAGTGTATTAACCTTTCAATCTCCTGCAATGCACCTAATGGATTAGGTACATGTTCCAATACCTCAATACACATTACAGCGTCATAAAAACCATCTGGTTCGGGTATTGATGTAATATCACTGATAATATCCAAATGGGTTTGGTCCCATTTATTCATTTGAAGACCTTTCCCATCGCCACTTCCATCATACTGAGCAAAATCCTGACTTGTGTATTTAAGATGCTGGCAAAATTCCTTATATTTCAATTCACCTGCGCCTACATCTAAAATTCTACTTCCAGTAGGAATATTTAGAAGGACTTTTTTTAACCATTCTTCTCTTAATGAAAGATTTAGCCTACCAATAGAAGCTGATCGGGAAAGATACCCAGGACCTATATATCTTAATACTCGATCCAAAACTTTTAGAAATGGGGAAACACTCATGGTATTAATATTAGACAAAATTTGAATAATAAGGTTTTCAATTTAATTTCGTTTTACAAAGTACCAACAACCACAACCATAGTTTTGTTGGTCAGCTTCATTTTGAGTAGCATTGTTTATAAACTCTCCTTCATCAGTAACGAGTGCAAAATCAATCAGAGATAGATCTGAGAAGTAGGAAAATATTTGGTCATAGGAATAAATTCGATGGGCATTAAACCTAATAATAGGTACTCCTAACGGAACAACTATGATCAATGATCCATTTTTTGCTAAAACCCTTTTCAGTTCAGCAAATGCCTTTATATCACCTTCCGGGTCAAGTGGCTCTCCATAACGACCAAGACCTATATGCTCTAACACATGCATGGAAGAAAGTGATTCGATACTATTGTTAGGAAACGGTAGATTCATTAAATCAGCATATTTTGATGATAAATCACTTAAATTGATTTTAGCCGGACGATAATCGTAGAATTCAACTGGGATAAAAGCTGAAATCATCGTACAAAAATGAAGGGAAGAGGATATATCAATATGCTTAGACGGAAGTGTTCGTGACAAAATTCTTGCTGCCCAAGCAGGGTGGTAAATATAATGTGAATCAAAAACCGAATTCGTAGTATTTTCATTCAAGATTGGATATCGATCTTTCCAGATCATTCGAAACCTATTGCTTCCAATCTGTAATTTTCGAAAATCATTGAAATCCCTCATAAATCTAATTTTCTTTAATAATTTTTTCGAATATTTATATACTTTTCTTTTTACCCAAGGCTTATTTTCATTTTCTCTTAATTGATTCATTAATTCGGTCATATTGAAGATTACCTAATCATCTTAGAACTTTTTCTTTTAATCGTGTAATGGATATATGATGCTATCTTGATTTCCTAACAAAAGACCAGAACCCTCTGACCTAAATGGTTGATCAGCATTTGAGACTCTTAATATTTCAATCGAACCGATATCTTGAATAAAGTAAAAATTTCTTTCATGCTGGGATAATCCAACAAACATTTTTAAATGTGTTGCTTTTAACGGCAAATCACAAACAAAATCAACATAATACTGACCAGGTTTAAGGTCTGCTGGTTGCGACCAATAAGTAATTATAGGAGTAGATTCACTATTGGCTAAACCAATTCCCGCAATAATATGATTTAAATTCCTATTAATCTTAAAGTTTAATTGGATAACCCATTTTTCGCCTATCTTAAATTGAGTTCTTAATTTTCCAGATTGATCTCTAATTATTAATTGAAGCCCATATCCTTTTTCATTAGAATTATCTTCACTTTTAGGTAATTTAATTACAGCCGTGCTTGAATCACCATCTGAATTAAGATAATAATTAATAACTTTATCTGTTTCCCCTGAATTTAATATTATTCCATCTCTTAATAATATTGAATTTGGACATAATTTTCTTACTACGCCCATATTATGACTAACAAATAAAACTGTTCTTCCTTCTTCAGATACTTTTTCCATCTTCCCCAGGCATTTTTTCTGGAATTCGGCATCACCGACAGCCAAAACCTCATCGACAATTAAAATTTCCGGGTCAAGGTGGGCGGCGACAGCAAAAGCCAGGCGGACATACATTCCGCTGGAGTAGCGTTTGACAGGGGTATCGATGAATTTTTCGATCTCGGCAAAGTCCACGATCTCAGCAAACTTGCGTCTGACCTCATCCCTGGTCATACCCAGGATGGCACCATTGAGGTAAATGTTCTCCCGCCCGGTCAGTTCGGGATGAAACCCGGTGCCGACCTCGAGCAGGCTGGCAATGCGACCTTTTACTTTGACCACACCGCTGGTTGGAGCGGTAACGCGGGAAAGGATCTTGAGGAGGGTGCTCTTGCCAGCGCCGTTGCGACCGATGATACCGAGCACTTCTCCCTGTTCCACCGTAAAGGAGACATCCCTGAGCGCCCAGAGTTCTTCACCACTTTTCCTGCCGCGGTCAATCTGACCGATCTTAAGAAGCGGATTGGGTTTCCGGCGGGTACGTGCCCACCAGATCTTAAGATCATTGGTGAAGGTTCCGGTACCGATCTGACCAAGATGATATGATTTGGAGAGATTCTCGACATTGATGACAATTGTCATTGATAAATAACTTTCTTCATGATCTGAATTATCTTACCTTAAATATCATTATATTAACAGATTATATTTGTTTAATAAATATATGTTGATTGAGAAAAGATCTTATTGTAAGAATTATTAGCTGCCCCTGGAAAATCCAGGGGCAGCTTTTTTGATTGAGTGATCAGCTCCTCGTTCCCTTATTATCGTTTATGGGATCGAGAATGCCATATAGGAGGTCCATGGACCCTGCCCGGCAGCGCTCCAATCCTTGATACGCCACTGGTAGCCTCCGGAAGGCAGCGCCAACGTCTGAGCAGGCGAAACACTGCAATTCAATCCGCTGCAAACAGATGCTATTGTATACCAGTGACCATAGACCACAGCCATATCGGATGTTCTCCTGACCTCAATATAGTAATGGGTCGAAGAAGAGATCCCTGTCCAGGTGAAGGTGTTGGTCCAGGGTGATTGAACTCCCGTTGGGGAAATCAAGGTGATCACTGCCGGTGCCGGGATCGAGAAGGTCATGTACTCCGTCCATGGACCCTGACCAGCTGCGCTCCAATCCTTGATACGCCACTGGTAATTTCCAGCAGCCAGTGCCAGCGTCTGAGCAGGCGACACACTGCAATCCAATCCACTGCAGACAGATGCTATCGTGTACCATTGCCCAAGGACAACGGACATGTCGGATGTTTTCCTGACCTCAAGATAGTAATGGGTCGAGGACGGTATCCCTGTCCAGTTGAAGGTGTTACCCCATGGGTCCTGCAAACCATTGGGCGATCCAAGCACGATCACTGCCGGTGCCGGGATCGAGAAGGTCATGTAACTCGTCCATGGACCCTGTCCAGCTGCGCTCCAATCCTTAACATGCCATTGGTAGTCTCCAGCAGGCAGGAGTGCTGTTTGGGTCGGCGACACGCTGCAATCCAATCCGCTACAGGCATCCCCAACCATGTACCAGTGCCCATAGATCACGGACATGTCGGATGTTTTCCTGACCTCTAAATAGTAATGGGTCGAAGAAGAGATCCCTGTCCAGTTGAAGGTGTTCCCCCATGGATCCTGCAAACCACTGGGCGAAACCAGGGTGATAACTGCAGGTGCCGGGATCGAGAAGGTCATGTACTCAGTCCATGGACTCTGTCCAGCTGCGCTCCAATCCTTGACATGCCATTGGTAGTCTCCAGCAGGCAGGAGTGCTGTTTGGGTCGGCGAAACACTGCAATTCAATCCGCTGCAAACAGATGCTATTGTATACCAGTGACCATAGACCACAGCCATATCGGATGTTTTCCTGACCTCAAGATAGTAATGGGTCGAGGACGGTATCCCTGTCCATTCGAAGGTGTTCAACCATGGATCCTGCAAACCACTAGGCGAAACCAGAGTGATAACTGCAGGTGCCGGGATCGAGAAGGTCATGTAACTCGTCCATGGACTCTGCCCGGCTGCGCTCCAATCCTTGACACGCCATTGGTAATCTCCAGCGGGCAGGAGTGCTGTTTGGGTCGGCGACACACTGCAATCCAATCCGCTGCAGGCGTCCGCAACCAGGTACCAGTGCCCATAGATCACCGACATGTCGGATGTTTTCCTGACCTCCAGGTAGTAATGGGTTGCTCCAGTAACACCTGTCCAGTTGAAGGTGTTGTTCCAGGGTGATTGTGCACCAGTGGGTGAGATTAAGACGATTGGCCATAGTTGTGTGCAATGTACATCCGTGCACCAGGGAGTGTAATCAACATTGGTGCTGACCGCGTCGCCACTCCCTGAACCTTCTCCTGAGGGGCCACTGATATCTCCCCACCAGTTGCTTTCTGCAATTACGGTTGTGGTCTGGTGTACCAGGTCACCGATAACAAAACCATTGGTATTTCCAGAAATATTATTTCCACTGATGGTATTGTTCAAAGATTCATACCATACTCCTACCTGCCAGCTGGGGTCGACGATGATGCCAGTCCCGTTGGCAACTACCGCATTCAAGTTAATGGTATTGTCGGATGAACCCAGTAAGCGGATGCCGGTCAATGTTGTGTTGATGCCGTTATCGGTGATGGTATGCCCGCCAGATCTCCACAGGCTGATCCCGATGCTGGTTACTCCAGATATCAAATTTCCTTCTGTTATCTGATTGTTATCGCAATTCTCCCCCAGGAAGATGCCATCACGATTGCTGCTGATGGTGTTACCTTTGATGAAGTTGCCTGTGGAGCCGACTGCTACATCACCACCAATTTCTCCAGCGTTTGCCAATGCTATTGCATCCAATCCATTGCCGGATATGGTGTTAAGATCGATCGTGTTTCCTGTGCTGGCAACGATGACGACGCCATAAGCTGCATTGGTTTCGACTGTATTAGCGGTGATGAAGTTGCCGGAACCCATGATCACGCCGATACCGGAAGCATTATTATTAGAGATTATGTTTCCTGATACGGTGGAACCACTGACATTGTAGAAAAGAACGCCGGCATCTGTTCCGCCAGATCCAGAATTGGTTACAGTGAAGCCACTCATGGCTGCATTGGATGCAGAAATAGCGACCACGACTCCAGATCCGCTTCCATCAATAATTGTTGTGTCTTTATTCTCTCCGGTTAGAGTGACTGCTTTATTGATATTCACATTCTCAGGATAGGTGCCGGCGGCAACATTGATCGTGTCACCAGGTGTGGCTGCATCGATGGCAGATTGGATGGTTGCATAGTAAAGATCTTGCGTAACATTGTGAACCGGAGGATAGGGCACATTCCAACCATACTGGGTGGCATCACCATCGCTGTCATTTTGACGGGCTTCGCTCTCATCACCGAATTTAATATCGTACAAGTATTGTTCATCACCTTCTGCGCCGGGAACTGAGAAATCTACACTCCAGGAGCCGCCTGATTGTGTCGTACGCCGGACGGTGCAACCACCTGGGTCACATAATTGACCCACTTCGATCGGAAGATCGGAACTGCTTGTACCAGAAACCGTGTCGAGGTCCGGGTTGACATCTGTCACTTCAAGGTCTGTGACCGTGAGTGTCCTGGTAATTTTTCCGTTGTCCATGGTGATGAACTGACCCGGCTGAAGGGTAAATCCACCCAAGGTAAATTGAACAAAGGTCATGTTGGGATCCCAACCAGATATTTCAGGGTCCATGTGATTTCCATAAATCTGAGAGCCTCCCTCAAAGTCATAGATATCGAGGGTCACCTGCCGTCCTATCTCCCAGTAGTACCCATGTACCTGGTTCTCGGTCATACGAGCCTGGAAAGTGGGGACATTGAAATGGGCTACTGTCAGATCACCATCATCATCTGATACTTCCACCCTGGCACCTTGAAATTCCTGGATATCATATCCTATATCCCCAGCAAAATCAGCTGTCCAGCCACCTGATGCATTGATAGTTGTCTGGTCAACACCTTCATTTCCTTCTGCCTCGATATAGACTGTTACATCATAAGGCCAACTGGCAGGACCGCGACCTGCTGCGATATCCGTTGTTTGATTGATGGAATCGAAATAAACTTCCTGAATCAGTAATGTTTTGGTGGTGACACCATCATCCAGGATGACATATTGACCGGGCTCGAGGTCAAATTCGCCACCAGGATCCAATCCGATCCAGAAACTTCCATCTCCCTCAATGGTGAAGGATGAATCATCATGGAACAGATAAGGTTCAGCAGGAGTTTCCGTCTCATCGACAATAACTAACAATGTATTTCCGGGAGTCCAATCCCACCCTGCGAGCCAGTTATGGTCAGGCTGCACTGCAAAGGTTGGATTGAGAACGTGCCAATCTACCCAGGTTTGATCGCCATCACCATCATATTCCGCAGCCCAACCATCAGTATCCGTGGTGATATCAACTGTTTCGGTCTCATCATCTCCAGGACCTGGAATGGCGTAATCTGAAATCCAGTCTCCGGAACCATCCGCTGACAGATGACGAATGGCGCAGTGATCTGGAAAATTAATGCATACATCAACAGATGCATCCGGGTTGGAACTGCCTGACACAGTCTCTAAATCCAAATCCTGGGAAGTGACTGCCAGGCTTGAGACTGTGAGAACCTTGGTAATTTCAATCCCCTGAGCAGATCCTGTCATAGCAATGATCCATCCGGATTCCAAACCAATATCCGGCCAGGGGAAATCTGCCACGATATCATTGGGATCTCCCGGATTCCAGGGAGCTTGCACCATAGTGGCTGTATCTGTCCAATCATCAGGTAAACCACCATCCATGGCATTTATGGTCATTGAGACTTCTGTCCCCAATGGCCAATTGCGTGCGTGAATCCACTGGCTTCCAGGGCTGGCTTCTATGAAGGGGTTGTAGATATTCAAGCCATAAGCCGTACCATCGCCATCGATATCCTGGACTCTGGCTCCCACGAAGTTTCCAGGAACGATATCATGTGCATCATAAGTCACCCACCAGGTTCCCGTAGAAGTTGTATACCTTTCTTCATAACAAATCGATTCATCACACGCCCAGAAAGCAACATCACTACCTGAAGGTGCAATTCCCCCCGCGCCGTCTGAATCAATAGCAACCAGATTAATATTCAAATCAGCTACTGTTGTGGTTTTCGCAAATGTACCATCATCCAACCTGACAGTTACAGTATCGCCTACTTCCAAATCAAGAATCCCTGTCAGGTCAGCTGAGAAACAACCGACACTCCCATCATGATCACATGGATCCGTATCGATGTCGTCGATGGAATAATCAACATCTGCGGATGCATCATGGATCAAAACATCCACTCTTGAACCACCAGGCCAATCCCAACCTTCGATGCGATCGTCCTGGTTGAACCAGGCATTAAAACCTGGCATACGAAAGTGGGCGACGGTTCCATCACCATCATCATCGGGAATGCGGATATGGGCATCCTGAATATCTGTATCATGCCCGGTAATATCTGCCGACCAATTTCCAGACCCATCGATCGGAGTCAGGAAATTCAACTCCCCACCGGATGAATTAATATAAAAATCCGCCTGGTTTGGCCAACCTGCTGGCCCACGCCCTGAAGCAGTATGAGCTGTTTGATCGATACTATCAAAGTGGACTTCAACGATCTGCGTCGTTTTTAAAGTAAGACCATCATCTACGGTGATATATTGATTGGGTTGGAGATCAATCGCAGGTTCAACTTGAAAGTTGAAGAACCCATCTCCGTCCACAGTTGTAGAATCTGTGTACAAGGTTCCATTCCCAAGATCTGTATCATCATCTACGTAGATATTCACAGTATTGCCTACAGTCCAATTCCATCCAGTTACCCAACCATGATCAGGTTGTACGTTGAAAATCCGTTCTACCGGTGTTACGGTTCGCGTGAACAATGGTAAAACGGGTAAATCAGCAGATGATTCATACTGCCAATTCTTGGCTCCCGCATTAAAATCACCATAATTCCCTACTTCCTTTGCTGATCGGGCATCCTCGTAATATCCATCAAGAGTAGCATTGTTATAACTTCCGTAATTTGTAGGATTTCCGCTGTTGTAAGTACTAAGTAGGTTGTCGTTCAAATATGTAGACCATGCAAATTCTGCAATATCAAAATTTCCCGCATTCATCTCTCCAAAAAAAGTCGTTCCATCCAGAAAAGTAATGTCTACCTGGATCCCTATATCTGCCATTTGAGATTGGAAGAGAAGGGCTGCATCATCCCGATAAGGTTTGCTCCAAACGAGCATATCAAGGATAAGCTCAACCCCACCTTTATCCCTAATACCATTGGCATTTGTATCTACCCAACCTGCTGTATCCAGAATATCTTCAGCAGTGGTAACTTCGTAACCATAAAGTGTCAGGCTTGGATCGCTTGCAGCTGCTGCATACGGCATTTCAGGCGGGACCATCGCATTCAAAACCTCACCTGAGGAGCCATTCGATCTAAAGGTGGAATCGAGAATCATCTGGCGATCTGTTCCGTAGGCGATTGCTTGACGAACAGCCAAATCTGCTGTGATTCGTCCTGCATCAAAGTTAAATACCAAGTGTTCCATCACAGTAGTAAAGGGATCAACAACAATGTCAACATTAGCCATATCAGGAGTACCGCTGTCAAGATGGATTATCTGTGCCCAAGGCAATTCTGCAACACTGTCATAATAAAAATTGAAAGACCCATCAGCTACCACTGCGATATCATAATCATGCGGCACATTAAGGAGAGTATATTCGCCAGTAACAGGATCAGAGGTGGTACTATCAGCATCGGTTCCATCTGATTTATATACCGCCCTTACCTGGATACCTCCTGCTGGATTTCCCTCTGCATCTCTAATCGTACCTGAGACGGTTCCGGTTCCCTGTGCAGATACTTTATATATCGTCCCCCCAAACTGGCTTAAAGCTAAAATCGAAATAACAATAATTGTGGCTAGAAAACTAAATAATTGAACCTTCTTGTTCGACGACATGGCCTCCTCCTCGTTTGGCATGATTAAATGAATAAAAATGGAATCAAATAAAATGTTTGTCCACAAATTTGATGAAATTTGTATAATTTGATCTTGTTGGTTGATTGTGATGATTGTGATTGATTTGCTGGTTGGTAAATTCCAGCTGGAAGAAGGTTATCCCCCATCACCTTTGTACTTTCCTGATGTCATGAAAACATCTGCTTAAATGTTTATCATTTTCCCTGGTCAAAAAAGGTGGATTTTATTAAACCAAATTTATTTCTTAATTATACTAATATTTATTTGAAATACAACTTAAAGAAAACTTCACAACCATTTTTTAACAGTTAATCTAACTACAAGTAAGGAATATTGGATCCAAATCAAACTGTATCCATGAAAGTTTGCTCGACCCGGTTGAATACGAGGGTACCAAGCAAAACAGCGACCAACATGAAGCCAAAGCTATACAGAAGATGAGATGGATTCAAACTACCGGCTCCCAGGAAAGCATAACGGAAGGCTTCAACGATGGAGGTCATGGGGTTGGCAAGGATGATCCACTGGAATTGCTGGGGGATTGAAGATACCGGGTATATGACAGGTGTGGCATACATGAGCAGGGTAACCCCAAATTGAACCAGGAAACGCAGGTCGCGATATTTGGTGGTCATGGATGAAATGAGGATGCCAAATCCGAGGCCGAGACCAGCCATCATGAGAAGCAGTACCGGCGTGAAAAGGATCCACCAGTTGGGTGTGATGAGCGTGCCGCGCAGCATGAAGTAGGCAATGAATAAAATAAAGAGAGCAAACTGGATGGCAAATGCAATCAAATTTGAAATAAGGATCGAAACCGGGACTGCCAGGCGGGGGAAATAGACCTTTCCAAACAGGTTGGCGTTGCTGACAAAGGTTTCCGATGTCTTGGTCAGGCAGCTGGCGAAATAGGTCCAGATGACAGTGCCGGACATGTAGAAAAGAAAGGAAGGGAGACCATCAGTAGGCAGGTTGGCGATATTACCGAAGATGAAAGTGAATGTGATGGTGGTCAAAAGGGGTTGGATAAGGTACCAGAGCGGTCCGAGGATGGTCTGCTTGTAGACTGCCACGAAATCGCGGCGGACGAAAAGGAGGATAAGGTCCCGGGCCTGCCAGAGCTCTCCCAGGCGCAGATCAAGCAGGCTGCGGCGTGGGGTGATGAGCATATCCCACTGTTCCGTTTCAAGGTTATTGTCTGTGTTATTTTCCATTATCATCCAGTTATTTGGTATAATGATTATATCCAATTAACATAGAAAGCGGCCCTATTGCGTGTTGACGCACACAATAAGGCCTGACCATCCCCGCCGAGTGCACGGCAAGAACAGCTTTTTTGATTCTACCATGTGCCCGGCAAATGCCGGGCACATTTTCCTTAACAGGACCATGTTTTTTGCGGGGAACCAGATTAAAGGAGAATCATGATGAAAAGGTCAACAGATAGGTCCCAGGTTTATTCATATGATAGTCAGGAGATGGATACTCTAACGCGGGTGGTACTCAACGGTCTACCCAGCCCCAGTTCAAAGCGGGTTTATGGGATGGCAATCCGTCATTTCCTGGATTACCTGGAGACCCTGGGGGAGTTCAAGCTGGACAAGCTCTTCCTGCAAACCTATGTCGCAGTCATGCAGGATGAAGGCATTGGGGAGGGAAGCATCAATCTGCGCCTGGCAGCCATCCGCAATCTGAGCCGGGAAGCGGAAGACCTGCAGATCTGGCCGGAAACAGTGGCAGCAACATTTGCTACGGTCAAGAACATCCCCCAGCGAGGCAAGCGCACCGGCAACTGGTTATCTCTTGAGCAAGCCCAACAGCTGATCAATGCCCCCGATATTTCCAGTATCTATGGCTTACGCAACCGCGCCATCCTGGCAGTCCTGCTGGGGTGCAGTATCAGAAGGCTTGAACTGTGCAGGCTTAAACTTTCCCAACTGCAATTACGAGAAAGCCGCTGGGTGATCGCGGACCTTGTTGGCAAACGCAACAAAAGCCGGACAGTGACATTACCAGCGTGGGTCAAACAGTGCATTGATGCGTATTTGGAGAAAGCTGAGATCCATTCCGGGCATCTCTTCCAGGCATTAACCAGGGGAGGAAACATTCAACGGGAGCAGATCAGTGTTGAGACTGTGAGGGATGTGGTTAAGAAGTATTCTCGAACTTGTGGTTTATTGGTTTCCCCTCATGATCTTCGACGTACCTACGCCAAACTGGCTCTGAAGAATGGTGCCAAGATAGACCAGATCCAGCTCAACCTGGGGCATGAGTCTCTGGCGACCACCCAGGTTTACCTGGGTACAGAATTGGATCTGAAGCATGGTCCGGGAGATTATCTTCCAATCAATATCTTATAAGCCGATTTCAATGGATTGAATCCTTCGGTATCTGTCACTGTTATTTCACTGTATAACTGCGATACTACCGACCACAAATATTCTCGAATCACCTATTTCTTGTCCAGGTGGATTTCTAAAATTTATTTTGTTACCGTTAAGGGACAATAGCTGTAAGGTTGCTATTTAAAAAAAAGAGCCTTCTTCAAGAAAGGCTCTTTTTATACCCATATGTGGGGGTGTTTTGTTGTTTTGCCCCCATATTTAGGTGACCGACCGGGGGCTCGAACCCCGAACCAATTGATTAAGAGCTACGCGATAAGTCATCATAACTTCCACATTTTTTGTTGAACCACCATATCTAGGGCATTGAAACGATTTGAACAAGTACATCTGGGGGTCAGTCCCCCGCCTTGCTTTCATAACTCTCTTTTGACTGCAATTTGACTGCAATCGGCAAAACCATCTCATCTATCCTCTCCGCTGCTTCTTCCTGCGACCTGGCCATGGAGTGACCATACACATCGGAGGTGGTGCTGGCCTTGGCATGTCCGGCTCTTCGTTGTACTGTGTTGAGCGGGGTGCCCATCTCGAGCAGGAAGGAGATGGAGGTGTGGCGCAGGTCATGGAAGCGGATATTGGGAAGCCCGTTGTTCTTGATCAGTTTCTTGAACTCGTGACTGAGACGGTATTGGTCCAGCGGGGTGCCGATCGTGCTGGGGAAGACCAGGTCGTTCTCCTGCCAGCGGTCTCCCGTGGCAACCTTGATCTGTTCCTGCTTGAGGCGGTGTTCTTTCATCTTCTCCAGGATACCCTGACCCAGCTTGATCTGTCTGCGTCCGGCTTTGGTCTTGGGGGGTACCAGGCAAACACCCTCATGCTCCACGCGCTGGAGCTGTCGTTGAACCAGGAGCACACTCTTGTTCCAATCCAGGTCAGTCCATTTCAGACCGAGTAATTCACCCTGGCGCATGCCAGTGGTCAAGGCCAGGTAATAGAGTGCTTCATAGGGAGAGTCAGCAGCTGCGATCAGGAACTGGTGGCATTGTTCTTCATTTAATATTTGGAACTCTGCCTGTTCTGTTCTGGGTCGTTCGATCACGTCCAGCGGGTTCTTGCCCAGGATGCCTTCCCGCACGGCATGTTTCATCAAGCAATGCAGAATGGCATGGATCAACTGGATCGTACGTGCACCCCTGTCTTCCTGTTTCTTGATGGCATACAAACGCTTGATCTGAGTGGGTTGGATATCCCTCAATATGAGTTTGCCAAGCACTGGCAGGATATGCTGCTCGAGTGTCTTGCGGTACAGGACGATCGTGTTGGGACGGAGCGAGAGCGATTTGTTTTCCAGCCAGCTTTCAGCATACTGCTTCAGGGTCATGCGCAGTCCATCAATGGTCAGACCACCGTCGATCTGGGTCAAGGTGGAGCGGACCCAATCCCGGCATTCCCGTTGGGTTTTCCAGTAGCGTGTCAGTCGTTTTCCATTCAAGCTGATCTGGGCGCACCATTCGTTCCGATCCTTACGGAAGTAGATACAACCTTCATTGTGAGCTCGTTTTCTTGCCATTTCCTTTCCTCCTTTCTGTGTGAAGTCGCACGGGTTGGAGGAATGGATCTGGTGGCTTGTGCTATTCAACTGTTAAGGTGCGACTTGTAGACTGATAATTGTACCTGAAAGAATACAAGATGTAGGGCAATTTTAATGTACTTGGTATGTGGTAAAAATGATTGGTTCAGCGATCCAGAATTGAAGTTGTTGAATCTTCAAATTCCACCTTATCCCGGTTCTTCTGGTGGGCTTTTTCATTTATATACTGTTCCAGGTCTATGCGCCGGACGCGCACAACACTTCCAATCCGGATAGCGGGTATTTCCCCCCTTTGCAAAAGGGAATAAGCCAGGGCGCGGGACACTTGCAGGATTTCCGCAATTTCTGCGGGTTTTAATAAACGTTCTTCCATTATGTTTTTCTCCGATTTATTCTATGTCATTATATAGAACATAGGTTCTAATGTCAAGCTGGGTTTTGTCCAATGCTTCCACCCGTTATACAGTTTTTGATTGAAGGTAACTAATAACAAACCGTCAGGAACTATGGATAACAAAACACGATATCAGGCTCCCATTCCACAAATATCCAGACCCATTTCACAGTTCATTCCAAGTTTGTATTCCATTCTGAAACCAACCCAGAAATGGTATTCTCAACCGCCTGGTTGATCTGTATGATTTCATTCGGGAATGGTTGCAGGTCGCGATTTTCTTCCATGGTTGCATGCACTTTGCGGAGAGTACCGGTTAATTGTCTGGCCAGCTGATTGGCATGCCTGGCTTCTCTTTGTAAGGTTTTCCAATCTCTATTCCCCTTAATGACCGGATCAAATAAAACATCATTCTCAATTTCAAAGAAATCTTCTTCAATCGCATGGATGTGGATTGCCTGACAACGCGTTTCAAAGCTATGTATGTTAATATGGATGACTTCCAATTGATCAGAGAGTCTCAGCGCAACCAATCCATGATCATCAATTCCAGACAGTTGATTAATCAATCCTGAAAATCGACGAAGATCATCTTGAATATTTTCAATCTGAAATGAAGTTTTTATACTCATTTTTGGTTTTCCAGGTATACCGCTCATGTGGACTCCTTTATACGAATTGGTTAAGAGTAGGATACCATCCGGTTGCCTTCAGTTCAATATATCAATACTTATATGTTTAAAAAGGAAAACCTATCAGTATTGATATATGAATTTTTTCATCCTTGACTTGCATAATAGACAAATCTAACCTAT
>DATEUN010000015.1:0-6435 GCA_035283125.1 Anaerolineales bacterium | reverse complement strand
ATCAATGAGAAAGGCGCCGAAACAAAAGTCACTTTTCCCAATACTGCCTATTTCATGCCAACAATCCTTGGTATGACCGGCGAATCTGTTGAAACTTTAGGACAATTGAAACCTGCCTTATCTCACGCTCGAGGATTACTACACCCGGAACCGGCAGTGAATAAATGGACACCTTATCTGGGCGAAACATTGGATAGTGGAATGGCGACTCTTTTGGCCGCTGAAGTCATTGAAGCAATACGTTTTGCTTATGGATTGCAACCGGAAAAAATGGAAGGTTTTAACCTGGCTGGAGGAACTTCATACGGTGACGGAAATGGTTCAAATCATCTGAACGGTCCCATTGATGACATTCAATTAAGATCCTGGGGTATCCAATTGGTTGATGGTCGTATGCCGGGGTTTGCTGCAATTGTTGGTTGTGCAAAGAATAATCAGACAGCAGTTCAGATCGTGAGAGAGCTTCAAAAAAGAAATATTCTTACCTTTTTATCCGGGAATGTTAATGGACGCAGCATCATTCATCAGCTTACCGAAGAAGGTGTTGAGCTTGGTTATGATACCTACACGGTTCCATTTGGGACGGATACATTAAGCGCAATTTATGCCCTTGGTTTTGCGACTCGATCGGCATTAACTTTTGGAGGTTTGAAACCTGGTATGGCGAGCGAGATCCTTCAATATAACAAGGATAGAGTTTTTGCATTTGTTCTTGCCCTTGGTGAAGTTGATGATCTGAAATATGCTGCTGCTGCTGGCGCCATTAACTTTGGTTTTCCCGTAATTGCCGATACTGTGATTCCCGAGATACTTCCTACCGGTGTAACTACTTATGAACATGTTGTCAGCATGCCATTTGATCAGATTGATGGAAAAGATGACTTGGAAAAATCGGAACGGTTGGTTCAGAAATGCATCGAAGTACGCGGGGTCAAGGTAAAGGTATCCAATGTCCCTGTGCCGGTTCCTTATGGTTCTGCCTTTGAAGGAGAGGTCGTCAGGAAGGCGGATCTCCGAGTTGAATTTGGTGGTAAGTACTCAAGAGCTTTTGAATACTTGCACATGGCAAAACTGGATGAAGTAACTGATGGGAAGGTGGAGGTTGTTGGAAAAAGTTTTGAGGATGTTCAAGCACAAGGTTCTATGGACTTGGGCATTGTTGTAAAAGTAGCAGGGCGGCAGATGCAGCAGGATTTTGAACCTGTGTTGGAACGGCAAATTCACTATTTCGTAAATGGCGCATCAGGCATCCAGCATGTAGGCCAAAGGGATATTGCTTGGATTCGGATCTCGAATGGAGCTGCCGAAAAAGGTTTCAACCTGGAGCATTTTGGAAAAATACTTCATGCAAGATTCCATGAAGATTTTGGTGCAATCGTGGATAAAGTTGAAGTGACAATTTATTCAGATCCTGATAAAGTTCAAGAATGGCTCGTTAAGGCTCGCGAAGCGTACGATTTTCGAAATACCAGGCTTGCAGACCTCACAGATGATAAAGTAGATGAATTTTATTCATGTACCCTTTGTCAATCTTTCGCTCCAAACCATGTTTGTGTAGTTAGTCCTGAGCGATTGGGGCTATGTGGTGCTTATAACTGGTTGGATTGCAAAGCGTCGTTCAGTATAAATCCCACTGGTCCTAACCAACCAATTAAACTTGGTCGGTTGGTTGACATGGATAAAGGATATTGGGAAGGAACCAACGATTATGCGAAGATTGGTTCACATGGGGTCGTATCAGAAGTAGCGATGTATTCCATCATGGAAAATCCGATGACAGCCTGTGGATGTTTCGAGTGTATCGTTATGTTGATTCCTGAAGCCAATGGTGTGATGATTGTAAGTCGAGAAGACACGAATATGACTCCCGCTGGAATGACCTTCTCAACTCTGGCAGGAATTGCCGGAGGTGGCCTCCAAACTCCTGGTGTAATGGGTGTCGGAAAATTCTATCTTATCAGCCCAAAGTTTATTTCTGCAGAAGGCGGATTCAAACGAGTAGTCTGGATGAGTAAGGTTTTGAAAGAATCCATGGCTGATGAATTTGAGATCGTTGCCAGGCGGGAAGGCGATCCTGAATTATTATCCCGAATTGCTGATGATACAACTGCAGGAACGGTCGATGAATTACTTGCATATATGGAAGAGCATAATCACCCGGCATTGACTCTGGATCCTATGTTCTAAAGTAGTCAGCAATAACTTGGTAGTAAATATACATGAATTTATTTGAACACAATGCAATATTTGAGAGTTTAAAGAGGAGAATCTGTTATGCCAATAGAAATTCCAATTGATAAATGGCCTGGATCGGTTCGAGAAGTAATAATTGGTGCTACCGAAGCAGATGGTGGGACGCGGTCAAAGACAATAAAAGTAGGTGGAGAAAAAACCATGCCTTTTCTCCACTTTGAACAGCCAACACCTAATAAACCGGTAATAGCCATTGAAATTAAAGACCATAAACCCGAAGACTGGTCACCTTTACTGGAAGAAATATGGAGCACTGAAACGATCGAAGATCCTGGTTTATGGGCTGTCGCAGCTGAAAAAGCTGGCGCAGACATAATTGTTCTTGCCTTGTGTCTGAATGACAAAGATGGTTTGCAAACAAAACCCGAAAATGCAGTGGCATCCGTAAAGAAAGTATTGGACTCCTGCAAATTACCCCTGGTTGTTTTTGGTCCAGGACAAGTTGATCTGGATAATGAATTATTGGTGCCGATATCTGAGGCAACAAAAGGTGAAAGGTTGGTTTTAGGTATTTGTGAAGATAAAAATTATAGAACCATAGTTGCGACAGCCATGGCAAATGGCCATCTCGTTACAGCTCGAACGCCGATGGATGTCAATTTATCAAAGCAGTTGAACATACTAATAACCGATATGGGTATGCCGCCAGATAGGATATTGATGGATCCAACCACAGGAGCCTTGGGATATGGCATTGAATATGGATATTCCGTCATGGAACGACTTCGCCTTGCAGCATTGCAGGGAGACGCTATGACTCAGTTCCCAATGATTGTGACTCCTGGATTCGAAGCTTGGAAAACCAAAGAAGCGAAAGTCGGTGAAGGTGTACCAGAAAGTTGGGGTGACTGGAAAGAACGATCCATTAATTGGGAAACTATAACAGCTGTTTCTTTGATCGAAACAGGTGCAGATATCGTTGTTTTGCGCCACCCCGAAAGCGTTCGACGTGTTCGATTTGCTATTGAAGAACTATCCGTGGCCTAAAGGAGATATACAATGGCACTTTCTGGAATACAAATTTATAAGATGCTCCCAAAGACCAATTGCAAGGAATGCGGATTTCCTACTTGCCTTGCATTTGCCATGAAATTGGCTGCAAAACAAGTGGAATTATCATCCTGCCCTTATGTAAGCGAAGAATCAAAAGCAGAATTAGCCGAATCTTCAGCACCACCAATTCGTTTGGTATCTATCAAGTCAGATGGTTTCGAAGTAAAAGCGGGTAACGAAACGGTCATGTTCCGTCATGAAAAAACATTTTATAACAGACCGGGTTTATTTGTACGCGTAAAATCCAGTGCCAGTCTGGAAGCTGTTAAAGAATTGGTTTCACGTGCAGATAAGTATTCTGTTAATTATGTTGGGATGGATTTGGAAGTAGATGGTTTTGCTTTGGAAGCAGATGATGAGAATAAATTCAGTGATTTAGTCAAAACTGTCCGCACGATAACAAAACGTCCATTAATTTTAATAGGGAGAAGAGAAGCATTATCTGCTGGGCTTGAAAATATTAATGGTGAATCACCTTTGATTTATTCAGCAACATTGGAAAATTGGGAAGGGATGGCAGATCTAGCTCTGAAATATAAATCATCTTTGGCAGTATCTGGCGAGACACTGGATGAGATATCCGAGCTTACTGAAAAAATTAAAACCAAGGGTTTTGAAAATATTGTCCTCGATCTCAGTTCAAAGAGTTTGGGAGAAAATTTAGCAAAAGCTACACAGGTTAGACGTTTGGCGTTGAAAAAGAATTTCCGCTCATTAGGCTTTCCAACCATTTTCTTTGCCAATGGAGATAATGGGATCGATGCAATCGAAGCAGCCCAGGCAATTGGCAAATACTCCGGGTTTATCGTCTTGAATCGATTTGAACCGGAATTGTTTTACCCGTTATTGGTATTACGACAGAATATTTACACTGATCCACAGAAACCGATCCAGGTTCAACCTGGTATCTATGAGATTAACTCACCTAATGCAGATAGTCCCGTTTTGGTTACGACCAACTTCAGTATTACTTATTTCAGTGTCGCTAACGAAGTTGAAGGATCAGGCTTGCCTGCATGGTTGTTGGTGACCGATGCAGAAGGAATGAGTGTGTTAACTGCATGGGCAGCCGGTAAATTTGATTCAGAGAGGATTGCGAAATCTGTAAAAGAATTTGGGGTTGCAGATAAAGTTACAAAGAAAAGGATCGTTCTTCCAGGCCATGTTGCAGTTCTATCTGGTGAAGTGGAAGAAGAACTTCCTGGTTGGGAGATTAGGGTTGGTCCAAGAGAAGCTGTGGATATACCTTCATTCATGAAACAAGCTCTCTAGGAATTAAGGGCGAATGTTTTTGACAAAGGAATGTGAAAGCTCATGAACACTTGCCCAATGATTTTCTATGGCAGACCATAAGGTTTTATTTATCCAAGGTGAAGATGGCAAAGAAGTGACTTTAGCTGCTTTGCCATCTGGAGTTCTAATTTCTGATGCCTTAACTGGAGCGGGCATTGAGATTGGACAACCATGTGGTGGCCAGGGTAGATGTGGTCGCTGCGTTGTTCAAATTAAGTCAGGAAAAATTAGAAGACGAAGTACCCTGCGCTTATCACCAGAGGATGTTGAAAACGGATATGCACTTGCATGCCAATCAGTGATTGAAGGGGATGCAGAGGTTATCATCCCCATTCAGGAGAAAATTGAAAGGAAATTAACAACAGAACGTTCCGTTGCAGATGTCACAATACCTGCTGGTTATGATTTCTTGTTTTCACAAAATATTAGAACAATTCCCTTAAGTTTAATTCCTCCAAGTATGGATGATCAAACCGATGATTGGAATAGACTGAAAACTGCGATCCGAACTAGTACCGGTATTGAGAATATTACACCATCCCTTCATTTTCTACAAACAATGGGAGAAAAATTGCGCGTAGCCAATTGGGAAATCACTGCTATTCTAGATGATTCTATTAATAATAACTACCCTGGTTGGTTGATAAAACTTCTCCCGGGAAAATTAACTTCCGATGAATCAATTTGGGCGCTGGCAGTGGACATTGGCACCACCACAGTCACGGTATGGTTGGTGGATATTGCATCTGGTGTTCTTCGAGATAAAGCGTCTGAGTATAATGGGCAGATTTCAAGAGGGGAGGATGTAATTTCCCGTATTGTTTATGCATCAAAAGAAAATGGAGCAGAAGATCTACAGAGAAGAGTGGTTGAGACAATCAATAATTTAATCGATATCGTATGTAAACGAAACAAAATTACACATGATCAGATAATAAAATCTGTAATTGTTGGTAATAGCACGATGATCCATCTATTAACTGGTATTCCTTCAGCTAGCATTCGGTATTCTCCTTTTATCACCGCTGTAAATGAATTACCTGTATTATCAGCGAGAGAGATTGGCTTGAATATTTATTCCGACGCAGTTATTGATTGCTTGCCAGGAATAGCCAGTTATGTGGGAGCAGATATAACTGCAGGTGTTTTGTCATCCGGAATGTATGAAACAGAAAAATTAACCTTGTTCATGGATGTTGGAACTAATGGTGAAATAGTCTTGGGGAACAGGGATTGGTTGGTAAGTTGTGCGTGTTCTGCCGGTCCAGCTTTTGAAGGAGCAGGTGTCGGAGATGGAATGCGAGCAACCCATGGTGCCATAGAAGAAGTTTGGATAAATGGAAAAACCTATGAGCCTACAATTAGAGTGATCGGAGGAGTTAAACCTAAAGGAATTTGCGGCTCAGGTTTGATTTCTTTACTTGCAGAACTTTTTATGGCGGGAGTAATTGATAAAGCCGGAAATGTAAATATACATTTGGACTCACCAAGGGTCAAGCGGGGAGATACTGGTGGAGAATATATCGTCGTCTTTGCTGACGAGACTTCCAAAGGTAAAGACATAACGATAACAAGAGTTGATATTGACAACCTTCTACGAGCGAAAGCCGCCATTTTTGCTGGATTTACTGTATTAGCAGAACAGGTAGGTGTCGTACTTGAAGATGCTGAACAAATTCTTATAGGTGGGTCATTTGGGAAGTATATAAATGTTGAAAAAGCAATCCAAATTGGATTGCTTCCAGATGTACCTTGGGAACGATTTCAATTTCTTGGGAATACAGCAATTTTAGGGGCTTACCATGCATTATTGAGTACCGAACAACGAAAAAAGGT
>DATEUN010000014.1:0-15484 GCA_035283125.1 Anaerolineales bacterium | reverse complement strand
GATGAAACTCAGCCCATTAAATAAAAATGCCAATTGATATTGTGCAGCAATTCCCTGGGAAACGAAGCCAGTTCCCCAGATGATGGCAACAAAGAGAAGTGTAAGATTTGCTTTTATGCGCATGTTATTTTATACATTCCGTTAATTATGTATATATAAGAAGCATTTCTTAAAATATTGATTGTGGATCATCGATTCTAAGCAGTTCTCCACGTGGCTGTATATTCTACCTTGTTCCCCGCTGTTTTGATTTTTGGGTCTGCAACGATCCAGGAGCCTTTTAATCCAAGCTCCTGTGCAGTTAATTGAAAATGACACATGGCGATGCCCGAATCAATCCTTTGCAGGTCTGATATTGAAAGCATCTTGTTAATATTTCCATCACGATAACCATGAGTACGTTTCAAAAAGAAATGCCAATCCGTTCCTGCCATTACTATCTGCCAGGGCTGTTTGTTGGAAGCAGAAGGAGCTTTCCTGATCATTTCAAGAGCCTGGGCATATTTACCAGCAGTGGTCTTCTCCAATGACTGATTAAATTCATCCTTATGGAACATAGTTTCCCAGTTTCTTCTCTCATAAGATCCTGCCTGTTTTCTTATAAATCCTTTCCTGGCTATTTCAGGATCTTCAATGATGCCCAGTGCGACTACAGCAGGTAATTCTTCATCAGGATTCAGTAAGATCCTCTTACCAAAACTGCTGCGTGTAAAACTACCACCCAACCAGCAAGACCCCAATCCATAGGCGGTTGCAGCCAATATGAATTTTTCCATCAGGAAACCAAAATCCTCCAGGTACATTCCGGAGGGTATGCTTGCACCAATCAGATATCCCTTCGCACCTTTTATGAAACCATATGTACCCAGGCCATGCAGGATATTGGCATCATCCTTACCAACCGCGACAAGTTTGAACCTATGGTCATTCCCAAATGGTCCTTCCTGGTTAGTCTGAATGAAACTTTGGAGATTTTCCATCATCTCGGAAGGTATCGCTCTATTCTGAAAAGTTCGACAGGAAAATCGTTCGGATATGATATCAATTATCGATCTATTATTTATACTCATAATTGTCTGATCGATTCCATGTATCCAGCGAGGGGTGGATGATGTTTGAACAAAGATGGACTCATAATAATCTACCTGGAATTATTTTTATTTTCTTCATCTTCAATGATCCCCTTTAGAGAGTCAATAAATGCCCATGTTCTCGCAACCATCTGCGTTTTTTCCTGTAGTCCGGATCAATATCCTGCACCCTGGACCAAAAAGCGGAAGAATGATCCTTGATATTTAGGTGAACCAATTCATGGATGATTACAAAATCTATGATCTCCATGGGTGCCAATACCAATCTCCATGTGAAACTCAGCGTTCCTTTCGGACTGCAGGAACCCCACCTTGTTCGAGCTGAACTTATCCTGATCTTTTTAAATACATAGGAATGCTGCTTGGCGAGAAGATTGGCACGCTCTGTAATGATCTCCCTCGCCCTTTTTCGATACCATTCCGTGAAGACCTTCTCTGCATCCTGTTGTTTTAACCAGCCTAAATGGAATTTGCCATCTAGGAGTAGAAACGGACTATTTGCTTTGGATAATTCAAGTGGATACTTGTTTCCCAAGAACAGAAATTTTTCTCCCGGTTCATATTTGTGTGCTGGATTCTTCAGTTTAAGGATTTTTGCCTGGTGGGACTGGATCCAGCTCATCTTTGATTGAACAAACAGCTGGATCTGTTGACTTGTTGCGAATCGTGGCGCTCGAATTTGCACACTGCCGTCTTTTTGGATGATGATGGCGATGGTCTTTCTTTTGCTTCGTACTACTTGAGTTTTGTCGAAATCCATAAATGAATTATACTAACAACCAAAATTGATGATTAAATAATTACAAATGGTTAAAACATATAACAGGCGATTTCCCTTGAAAACGAAGAGGTCTTGTACTAATTTTCGACATTTTCCGTACTCTGTGGATGAAGGGTGATAGTGATTATGAGAAAAATGTTGGTAACAGGTGGGGCAGGTTTTATCGGCGCTAATTTTATCAGGCACATTTTAAGTACAGAAGACGATGTGGTTATCATAAACCTGGACGCGCTTACCTATGCTGGATCCCTGGATAACCTGTCAGATCTACCAGATCCTGCAAGACATATATTTGTTGAAGGTGATATATGTGATGAGCCTCTTGTTGTAGATATTCTTCGCAGCCATGATATCGAGATAATTGTTCATTTTGCTGCGGAATCACATGTCGACCGTTCCATCCTCGGCCCCATGCCATTTATTCAAACCAACCTGGTCGGCACGTTCACATTGCTGGATGCTGCCCGTAAGGTTTGGGAGGAAAAGGGGGGGGTTGACGGAAAAAGGTTTCACCATGTCTCCACGGATGAAGTTTATGGATCCCTTGATCAGGAAGATCCTCCATTCTTAGAGACCACGCCGTATGACCCACGTTCGCCTTATTCGGCTACCAAAGCGGGAAGTGACCATCTTGTGAGGGCTTATTTTCATACCTATAACCTGCCGATCACAATATCGAATTGCTCCAATAATTATGGTCCTTATCAATTTCCAGAGAAATTGATCCCTCTCATGATCCTGAATGGACTTCAGGAAAAACCACTTCCTGTTTATGGAGATGGGAAACAGATCAGGGATTGGTTGTTTGTTAAAGATCATTGTGAAGCCATTCAGAAAATCATATCAAAAGGACATAGCGGAGACACCTATAATATTGGCGGCGGCAATCAACCAACCAATATTGAGATCATTGAGATGATCTGTGAATTGTTGGATGAATTATCGCCACTTTCCTATCAGCACCGACAATTGATCGAATTTATTCCGGACAGACCTGGTCACGATCGCAGGTATGCTATGGACTACTCGAAGATCCATTCCGAAACAGGATGGTTGCCAAGTAATGATTTAGTCAAAGGTTTGCGAGCAACGGTAGAATGGTACCTCTCTCATCTTGCCTGGGTTGAAAAGATCTCAAACCGCTCAGGTTATAATGATTGGGTGGACAAAAATTACAATCAACGCAAGAAATGACTTTTCCCTAAAGAATCCTGATGTGATAACTGCCTTATGAAAATCCAAAAAACAGACATTCCAGATGTTCTTTTGATCATGCCGGAGATCTATGAAGATGATAGGGGATTTTTTATTGAAACCTACCATAAGGAAAAATTTTTCGGGCTGGGTATCCCTGAATTTGTTCAGGACAATCACTCAAGTTCCAGGAAAGGTGTTCTCAGAGGGCTGCACTACCAGATTCAACATTCACAGGGAAAACTTGTGAGGGTTGTGCAAGGGACTGTTTTCGATGTTGTTGTAGATATCCGTAAGAGCTCTAAATCTTTTGGAAAATGGATCGGACAGTTGTTGAGTTCGGAAAATAAATACCAATTATGGGTTCCGACCGGATTTGCACACGGGTATTATGTCCTGAGTGAATCAGTTGATTTCCTGTATAAGACCACTGATTTCTATTCACCCGAATACGAACGAACAATACTTTGGAATGATGTGGATCTTTCGATCACTTGGCCGATCCCGAATGGTGAAACACCAATCATATCATCAAGGGACCTCAATGGGCTGAAATTCTCGGAAGCTGATCATTTTGATTAGGAAACCGAGCAATTAATGAATTTGCCTATCGGTTTCAAAATTATGGACCTAAAATAAATACTAGCAATTATCTTATTAAATCAGAGGTGGAATATATGAAAGGAATCATTCTTGCGGGAGGAAGGGGGACAAGGTTGTCGCCCATAACACTGGGAGTAAGTAAACAATTGCTTCCGGTTTTTAATAAACCGATGATCTATTATCCATTATCCATGTTAATGTTGGCTGGGATCAGGGATATTCTTGTGATCAGCACTCCAGAAGATGTCCCATCATTCAGAAGATTACTGGGGAATGGAAAACAATGGGGTTTATCAATCACTTATGAACAGCAGGATGAGCCAAGAGGGTTGGCGGATGCTTTTATCATCGGTAAGGATTTTATTGGAGAAGATAATGTAGCTCTAATCCTGGGTGACAATATTTTCTTTGGCAACGACCTCCCAGCTCAACTTGTCTCCGCAGCTTCACTTGAAGAAGGCGGGTTGATCTTTGCATATTCAGTCAGTGATCCGCAGAGATATGGGGTTGTTGAATTTGACAGGAATGGCACCGCTTTGAATATCGAGGAGAAACCTGAAAACCCTCGATCAAATTATGCTGTTCCTGGTTTGTATTTTTATGATAATGAAGTTGTAAAAATAGCATCAAATCTAAAACCATCTGACAGGGGAGAATTGGAGATCACCGATATCAACCGGGTCTACCTTTCAAGGGGAAAATTGCAGGTGGAAGTATTGGGACGTGGAGTCGCATGGTTGGATGCAGGTACGCATAGCTCACTCCTGCAGGCAGCAAATTTTGTGCAGACAGTGGAGGAAAGGCAGGGACTGATGATCTCCAGCCCTGAAGAGATCGCATTCCGCAGGGGTTTTATCGGTGTGGAGGATCTACGAAAACTGGCACTGGAAATGCAGCAAAACCAATATGGACAATACCTGCTCAAGCTGATAGCTGATTATGAAGAATACATTGAATAATCTGGCGAAGGTTAATCAGAAGACCAGGTATCCGGTTTGTTAATTGAAAATTGGATTTTCCAGGAAAAACAGGATATAGAGAACCCGGGTAACTGTCTGAGGTAATAGGAGAAGGCATGTTTAACGATCGCATCAACAAAGTTCAGGATGCTCTCAGCAAATCCAGACTGGATGCACTGGTGCTTATTCCGGGTGCCAGCCAGGTTTATGTTTCAGGACTCCACTTTCATCTTATGGAAAGACCAGTTGTGCTGATTTTAAAACGAGGAGGATCCCAGGCGATCATACTCCCGGAATTGGAATTGCAGAAATTGGCAGATCTTCCATATGAGATTACCAGTTTTCCATATGGAGAAAATCCAGAAGAGTGGAGCCTTGCTTTTAGGAAAGCCACAACTTATCTCGGACTGGACGGGAAAGTGATCGGGATGGAACCGCTCAGTCTGCGTATGATGGAATATGGTTACTTCAGGGAAGCAGCCAGCAAAGCAATTTTCCAGGATGCACAGGAATTGATAAGTTTCCTGCGATTGACGAAAGAAGAGAGGGAAGTTTCAGCGCAGCGGGAAGCAGTTAATATCGCTCAAATTGCACTTGAAAACACGCTGCCATCAATAAAAATTGGAATGTCTGAGAAAGAAATCGCTGGCGAATTGGTTGTGCAATTGTTTCGATCAGGATCGCAACCTGAATTACCATTTTCCCCCATTGTCTCAGCAGGACTCAATAGCGCCAATCCCCATGCGGTTCCGACAGATCGGAAAATTAAAAAGAGAGATCTGCTGGTAATCGATTGGGGAGCAAGTGTGGATGGATATATATCAGACCTTACCCGCACTTTTGCGATCGGAGAAGTGGATCCTGAGATGATCAAGATCCACAAAATCGTGCAGGAGGCAAATGCAGCCGGGAGAGAAGCTGGCGGACCAGGAAAGCCTTGCGCAGATGTGGATATCGCAGCCAGGAATGTGATTGAGAAGTCCGGATATGGCAAGTTCTTCACACACAGAACCGGCCATGGGATTGGCATGGAAGCGCACGAGGAACCATACATGCGAGGTGATAACCAGCAGGTCATGCTGCCAGGGATGACCTATACAGTTGAACCAGGAATTTACTTACCCGGAATCAACGGTGTACGCATAGAGGATGACATGCTGGTAACGCAGACCGGTTCCGAATCACTCAGCAATATGGAACGACAGATAATTGCGATCGGTTGATCAATAAAGGGAGAGAATTTCCGTGTTGACTTATTGCCAATATGTATTAGCTCACCCTGAAGATGAATTGAACCGAAATTATCACGATACTGAATACGGATATCCCCTGGAAAATGATAACCTGCTTTTTGAACGCCTTGTGTTGGAGATCAACCAGGCAGGTCTGTCCTGGTCACTGATCCTGAAAAAGAAAGAGAATTTCAGGAAGGCGTATCTTAATTTTGAAATGAATGAGGTCGCCCAATTTGATGAATACGATTTTCTACGTATGATGAATGACCAGGGGATCATCAGGAACCGTTTAAAGATCAATGCTGCCATCGTAAATGCTAAAACCATTATAAAATTGCAAAAGACTTCAGGTTCCTTTAAACAGTGGTTGGATATGCACACCCAGTATTCTCTGGAAGAATGGGTAAAACTGTTTAAGAAGAATTTCAGGTTCACAGGCAGGGAGATCGTGAGAGAATTCCTGTTGTCTACTGGTTATCTACCAGGATCCCATGATGAAGATTGTCCTGTTTACGACAAAATTCTACAGTTGGAACCACCCTGGATGAAGAACAGCCTATCATAACCATTGAAGATGTTGATGATGTGATCACCCAAAAGGGAAAACCATAAGAAAGATTTTAAGCGTGAAGGAGGTAAGGGAGACAATGACCCAGACAATTCCAACTGCAGAACCCTTTTTCCTACCGGGAAAAGGAAAAAATGGTCGAATCGGTTGCCTGCTGATCCATGGTTTTACAGGTACCCCCAAGGAAATGCGCTGGATGGGAGAATATCTCAATGCTGGTGGGTATTCATGTCTTGGTGTGAGATTGAATGGGCATGCCACCAAACCTGAGGATATGATTCGCTCTCGCTACCAGGATTGGATGCTCTCCGTTGAAGATGGATATAATATTTTAAAAAATTCTTCAGATCGAATTTTCTTGATGGGATTATCAATGGGTGGGATCTTATCTCTATTGATGAGCACCAGGTTGGATGTTGATGGCGTCTTTGCCATGTCTACTCCTTTTCGGCTTCCGGATGATCCCCGCTTACGTTTTATCAAGGAGATCAGCTTGTTCATCAAATACATGCCGAAAAACGAGGAAGCACCGGATAGTGGTTGGTTCGACAAGAAGGCATTTGCTGAGCATGTCTCGTACCCCAAGAATCCTGTACGATCAATAGCAGAATTAAAAGGAATCATGGAAGAGATGCAATCAGCATTACCAGATGTTAAAGTACCAGTATTCCTTGTTCATTCCAGCGGGGATGATTATGTGATCAAAGACAGCATGCAGCAGATCTATGATCACCTGGGAACAACAGACAAAGAGATGTTGTGGGTGGAAGGCAGCGGACACGTGATCACACGCGAACCTGCGAAAGAGCTGGTCTTTGAATATGCAGTTAAATTCATTGATAGGGTGGTAAAAGGATCTTGAATTCCGCCCTGGTCCTTATTTCGATATCATTATTCACCTGGGGGGTCGGTGAAGGGATGTTCTGGTATTTCCAACCGATCTACCTGGATCAACTTGGTGCCAATACCATGACAATAGCAGGCGTTTTTAGTGCTGTAGGTGTCGCCATGATGATCGCCCATATTCCAGCTGGTTATCTTTCTGACAAGATCGGTAGAAGACCTGTCCTGTGGTTTGCCTGGACATTTGGCGTGATCTCTGCCTGGACCATGGCATTGGCTGGTAATTTACGAATTTTTATTGTCGGCATGATCTTGTATGGTCTGACTGCTTTTGTTTCTTCCCCCTTGTTCTCATACGTTACCGCTGCGAGGGGAAAACTGACAACTGCACGAGCAAAATGACCCTTACTTCAGCAACTTACAACCTGGGTGCAATCATTGGCCCGATCACGGGTGGATGGATCGCAAGTCAGTATGGATTAAGATCAATCTATTCCGTGGTTGCGTCCATCTTTGTACTATCTCTTATTGTTCTGTTTTTCTTAAAAGCCCAACCACAAGATAATCATGATCCTGACCAACCTCCAACCAAATTGATGGCAAATAAAAGATATCTCACCATTCTTGCCCTGTCCTTCTCTTCAGTCTTCGTAATGTACCTTGCCCAACCATTAACCCCAAAATTTCTTGAAGCAGAAAGGGGAATGTCATTATCCCAGGTGGGGATAATCGGTTCCATTGGAAGTATCGGTTCAGTGGTGATGAATCTGGTACTTGGTCAAATGAATTCCCGTGTTGGGTTCCTACTGGCACAAGGTCTTGTTGGATTATTTGCTCTACTGTTGTGGAAAGGGAATAGTATTTTTTGGTTCGGATTTGGATACTTCCTTCTTGGAGGGTATCGGGCTGCCCGTGTTTTGGTCTTTGCACAAGTGAGGTCCTTCATTCACCAGGCTCAGATGGGATTGGCTTATGGACTGACGGAAACACTCAATTCTTTTGCGATAATGCTTTCTCCGTTATTAGCTGGATGGCTTTACACGCAAAACCCGGAATCTGTATTCGTGGTCTCCCTGGGGTTGATAGTCTTTTCCATTTTTGCAGGCATTTTATTTATCCCGCATGATCCACCAAATCCGATCGATGGGATGGCAATTGATGAGGTCGAATAACTAAAAATGTTGGAAATAATACTATTAACCCTGGGTCCTGTTCAAACCAATGCATACCTGGTCGCAGATAATGAAACAGGAGATGCTGCCGTTATCGATCCCGCCTGGAATGGCAACAAGATCCTTGCTGCAGCCAGATCAAAAGGCTGGGTGATCCGTCATCTTTGGTATACCCATGCACATTTTGACCATGTTGGTGGAGCAGCTGAGATTGCCGATAACAGCGACCTGATCCCTCTTGTTGCATTACACCAGGCTGATCATATCCTATGGAAGACAGGTGGAGGAGGGAATTATTTTGGATTCAAAATTGATCCAGGTCCTGAACCAGGCATAGACCTGGTTGATCAGCAGATCCTGTTACTGGGAAAGGTGGAAATTAAAGTTCTTTATACTCCAGGTCATACACCCGGGCATTGTGCTTTTTATGTATCTTCTGTTTCAACATTGTTCAGCGGAGATCTGATCTTCCAGGGAAGCATCGGCAGAACCGATTTAATTGGAGGTGATTTCGATATGCTGATAAAAAGCATTCAAGATAAAGTTTATATATTGCCTGATGATACACGAATCCTTTCAGGCCATGGACCAGAAACTACTGTCGGTTGGGAGAAAATGAACAATCCATTTGTAAACCAGGATACGAACAGGAGGTTCATATGAAACATGCAGTAAGTGTCAGTCTGGGGAGTTCAAAACGAGATAAAAGCACTACGATCCGCTTCAAGAATGAGGAAGTATTGGTTGAAAGGTTTGGTACCGATGGGGATATCGAAAAAGCCCGCAAGATGTACCTTGAGCTGGATGGAAAAATCGATGCTTTTGGCGTGGGAGGTGTGGACCTTTATCTACGATTGGACGGAAGGGATTATCCACTAAGAGCCGCATTAAAACTTGTGAATGGAGTCAAAACAACTCCTCTTGTTGATGGTCGCGGTCTGAAACATACCCTTGAAAGACGCGTATTCGAATTGGCTCGTGCTGAATTGGAACAGGATCTCCATTTTCACCAGGCATTTGTACCAGTAGCCATCGATCGGATCGGGTTGGCTCAAGCAGCGGCTGAGGTTTCTGATTCCATCGTGCTGGGCGATCTCATGGTGGCGCTTGGTATTCCGTTGCCAGTTTATGGGATCCCGGCGTTCAAGCGAATAGCCCGGGTCTTGCTGCTTATTGTAAGCTGGTTCCCCATGAGTATGATCTTCTATGGATCAGGTGGGGCAGAACAGAAACCAAAATATACAAAGTATTTTGAAACGTCCGATTTACTTGCCGGCGATTACCTCTTCATGCGAAAATATATGCCCCTGGATATTTCTGGAAAGACGATCATCACCAATACCACTACCAGTGACAATATCGAATTATTACGAACTCGGGGTGCCAGGATGGTCATCACCACTACTCCCAGGTATGAGGGTAGATCATTTGGAACCAATATGCTGGAAGCAGCATTAACTGCATACGCTGGAAAAGGCAGACCTTTAACTGAGGTTGAATTGAATGCCTTAATCGACGAATTGGAATTAAAACCATCAGTGATTAAATTCTAGTTTAATTAATCACTTAATATCAAATCCCAAGGATTATTTAGACGGTTAAAGAGAACAACCATCTAAACCTTGAAGATGGAATTAAAATCAGCGAAAACGGAAAGTTCTAATTAATCGTCAGATTTTTGTTTCTTGGGGAGTCCCCAGGCAAGGATCGCACCACCAAACCCCAGTCCAAATCCACCTAGTGCAGTGTGTACATGTGCTGCCATGGCGATCAGGAAAGCAAAGATACTAGCAAGGAATGTTACCTGGACCTGCCATGGGACATCATTTTTCTTCGCCCAATCCAGGGTCAACCTGCCTAATCCGACACCAAGCACCACCATACCGAAAAATACTGCCAAACCAACCAATGTGAAAACAATCGTTTCGAAGATTTCCATAATAACTCCTTAGATGAAAATGCTGATTTAACCAATATTATTATAGTTGATTTCAAAGGAAATTAGGTCTATTTATTTATAATTCTTGATTAATTATCATTGCGGGTGTTGAAATTCAAATGAAAAAAGGATGCAATCTTAAGATAACATCCTTTTTTGCTTTTTCTTAATTAATAATGGATTAACAAGATTTATTACTTGGCATAATCGATCGCACGGGTCTCGCGAATGACAGTAACCCTGATCTGCCCCGGATACTGCATGGTTTCCTCGATCTGCTTGGCGATGTCTCTTGCCAGCCGTGCAGAAGCAAGGTCATCGATCTCTTCCGGCCTGACGATAATTCGTACTTCACGACCAGCCTGGATGGCATACGTCTGTGCAACACCTTTGAAGGATGCTGCCATCTCTTCGAGAGATTTAATCCGTTTAATGTATGCTTCTATATCTTCCCGTCGAGCACCTGGCCGGGCACCAGAGATGGCATCGGCGGATTCTGCTATGATTGCTTCAAGGCTTTCCTGTTCAACTTCATGATGATGGGATGCTATTGCATTTACCACCTGGTGATTAACACCATAGCGTTTGGCATACTCTGCCCCCAGCGCAGCGTGTGTACCTTCCTGGTTATGGTCCATGGCTTTACCGAGATCGTGCAGAAAGCCACCCAGGCGGGAGATCTCTATGTTGGCTCCAAGTTCTGCAGCAAGAATGGCAGATAATTTGGCAACTTCGACTGCGTGCATCAATTGATTCTGTCCATACGAAGTTCTATATTTCAATCTTCCCATCATACGCAATATCTCAGGATGCAGACCGCTGACTCCTGCTTCGAAGGCAGCCTGTTCACCAGCTTCAATGATGGTCTTTTCCATGTTCTTTTGTTCATCTTCAAGAATTTTTTCTATATGAGCAGGGTGAATACGCCCATCAAGGATCAATCTTTCAAGGGATCTTCTTGCGATTTCTCTACGAACAGGATCAAAACATGAGATGGTGACTGCTTCCGGTGTATCGTCAACGATAACGTCCACACCTGCTGCCTGCTCGAACGCCCGGATGTTCCGTCCGTTTCGACCTACGATCCGGCCTTTCATTTCCTCGTTTGGTAACGGTACCAGGGATGATGCAACTTCTGCAACAGAATCGGATGCCACTCTTTGGATGGCATCAGCGATCAATTTTCTTGCACGACGTTCACCTTCTTCTTTAGCTTCACTTTCGATCTGACGTGTGATCCTGGCCATGTCGCCGCGGGCTTCCTTTTCGACTTCCTCCAATAGAATCGTGCGCGCTTCATCGCTTGTCATCTGGGCGATCTTTTGTAATTCTTCCAATTCAGTTTGATATAACTTGTCGATCTCATTAGCCCGTTTATCAACCGCACTCTGACGTTTATTTAATGCGATTTCGCGTTGTTCAAATTTTTCCAACCTCATATCCAATTCATCCCGACGTTTTTGTAATCGATCCTCTTCGCGGCCGAGATCAGACCTGCGGCGTTGGATCTCGGTCTCTGATGATTGGACGATCTTTAAAGCACTGTCGCGTGCTTCAATTTCAACGGTTCGGGCATCTTCTTTAGCTTGTTGAATTATTTTTTCTGCTGAAAGTTTTCCTTTTTTTAGGCTATTTTCCACACGATAGTTATTTATAAGATATCCTATAATTAGACCAAGGATAAATACAATACCTGCAATAAAATATGGAGTAATTTGATTCATGTAATTTCCTCTTTAATATTTAATTCCATTTGGTTGGATTCAATCTGGAAATCATTCCAAATTTTTTCAACCACTGGTTCGATACTAAAATAACCAAATCCTTTACTTGCCAGATGAGAACTTAATTTTTTACGAAAAAGGGGATAATCCAGTTTCTTCAATCGATTGGAGTATTTTATTCCTGCCTTGTAGGCAAGGCCATCTTCATCAAAATTCTCCAATACATGGTCTATGAGTTCTTCAGAAATTCCTTTGGCTTTTAATTCCATCCTTAAAGCGATTCTACTCCGAGTGTGGAAATCATTTCGATTGTCCACCCATAGTTTTGCAAAACTCTCATCATTTAAAAGGGAATTTTTTTCCAGTCTTTTCATGACCTTTTCTATGACGATTGAGGGTATTTGCTTTCCTTCGAGATTTTTTCTTACTTCGCTGGTAGATCTTGGTCTGTAACTGATGAAATGGAGAGCTTTCTGGGTGGCTGTTTCAAGTTGATCTTCATGGATCAAATCATCAATTTTTTCATCACTTAATTCTTGTCCGGTTTTTAACCAGGCAGCAAGTATTCCAGATAAACCAAACCCAAATTCGCCATCCAGGTAAATATTCACCCTTTTTGGGTCTTTTTTTTGAGGTTCGATGTTTGTAATTTCTCTTGCCATAATTAAATAAGAAAGCCGTATACCTGTGAAATGGTCACGGCTGAAGATATTTCTGGTATCCCTTAACATTTCTACCCAATTAATTGAGTAGATGAATATTATCTATTTAGACAAAAACCAATGCAATGGGTTCGATATTATTATTCCATGTATAGTTAACTTTTAGTTAATTTTCACCGAACTGAAATTCCATAGCATTCTGCCCAAATCGGGGCAAGGGGTGCAAATCCCACGAGATATCCAGAAAAAGTTCTTTAATCCATGACCGCAAATAAGTTCAGAGCGGAAAACCAGAATCCATTAAGGATGATCCAATTATACAATAAAAAAGGAAGATTATGGGATCACATTGATTTCTGAAAGTCTTACTCTTTGAGAAAAAATTCGTTGAAAATTTATGTTTTTATTAACCAATCCATGGTTTTTCAAGGATTATGTTTTCAGATGCGATAGAATATAAAATAGGTAAGGCGTTATCTTTTTAAGTGACAAAAGGAACTATTTCGTTTCGATATTTCTATGCGATAATTTATTGTTGATTAATAATTTAATATCCAACTGAATTGGAGGAAGAATGGCTAAGATAACCGATGAAGAAGCCCTTGAGTATCATCGTCTTAAGGGAAAGCCAGGAAAAATAGCAGTAATCCCAACAAAACCTATGGACACGCAAAGGGATTTGGGACTAGCCTATACACCTGGGGTTGCTGTACCTGTATTGGAAATTGAAAAAGACCCTGAAGCAGCCTACGAATATACATCCAAAGGCAATCTGGTGGCAGTTGTTTCCAATGGAACTGCTATTCTGGGATTAGGTGATCGCGGACCGCTTGCTTCCAAGCCAGTGATGGAAGGAAAAGGCGTTCTTTTTAAAAAATTCGCAGATGTTGATGTGTTCGATATTGAAGTGGACAGTCACGATCCTGATGAGATCATCAATGTTGTCAGGGCGATTGCACCTACTTTTGGCGGAATCAACCTTGAAGATATCAAAGCACCTGAATGTTTTTATATTGAAGAAACATTAAAGGAAATGCTGGATATTCCAGTGTTTCACGATGATCAACACGGTACAGCCATTATTTCATCGGCAGCATTAGCAAATGTACTTGAAATCCAAGGCAAGAAACACGAAGATGTAAAGATGGTCATTTCCGGTGCAGGAGCCTCAGCTGTGTCGTGTGCAGAACTCGCTATTCGCTGGGGAATAAGGCGTGAGAATATCATGATGTTGGACAGCCGTGGTGTGATCCATACCGGCCGGACAGAGGGGATGAATAAATACAAAGAGCGATTCATGGTTGATACCGAACGCAGAACACTTGCTGAAGCCATGGTGGGTGCTGATGTATTCCTGGGATTGTCAGTGGCAAATGTGCTTTCACCTGAAATGGTTAAAACGATGGCTGACAAACCATTCATTTGTGCCATGGCCAACCCTGATCCCGAAATCAAGTATGAACTGGCAAAGGAAGCGCGACCGGATGCAATCGTTGCTACTGGCCGCTCTGATTATCCCAACCAGGTGAACAATGTACTTGGATTCCCCTTCATCTTCCGTGGTGCCCTGGATGTTCGCGCAAAGGCTATCAACGAAGAAATGAAATTTGCAGCATCGAAAGCACTGGCAAATTTGACCAGGGAGGATGTTCCTGATTACGTATTACGAGCCTATGGAGTAGACAGGATCCAATTCGGTGAGGATTACATCATCCCCAAACCGCTTGATATGCGAGTCATGCTGTGGGAATCACCAGCAGTCGCCAAGGCAGCCATGGAAACAGGTGTTGCCCGCAAGATTATTGATCTTGATGAATACAAGGAACAACTTGCTTACCGTCTTGGCAAAGGAGAAAAGGTTCGATATTTCTTCATGGGTAAAGCAAGGACCGCGAAGAAATTGAAGAGAGTTGTATTTGCTGAAGGAGAAGAAACCAAGATCATTCGCGCATCCTCCCAGATCCATGATGATGGCATTGCCGAACCAATTTTGATAGGGCGGCCGGATGTTATTAACGAGATAGCAGGTGGTCTGGGTAAATCATGCTGTGCAAACATCATCGATCCAACGAATTTCAGCAAATTGGAAGAATATGCCAAGGCTTATTACAATTTACGCGATCGCAAGGGAATGACACTTTCCAAGGCTCGCAAGATGGTATTGGATCCCAATATTCTCGGTTCCATGATGGTTAAAATGGGTGATGCAGATGCATTTATATCTGGATTAACCTATGAATATCCAGAAGTCATTCGCCCATCTCTGCAGATTCATCATACTGAACCTGGTGCGAAACTGGTCACCGGGGTGTATATCATGGTCATTGATGACAGGACATTTATCTTCACAGATGCAACAGTAAATATCGATCCAAGTGCTGAAGACCTGGCAGAGATCGCATGCAGGGCAGCAGATTTCGCCCGGAAAATCGAATTGGAACCTCGAGTGGCATTTCTGTCATTCTCCAATTTCGGTTCCACTCCTCACCCTCTACAGGCTAAGGTCCGCCAAGCCGTAGAGTTGGTAAAGCTGCAGTGCCCGGATTTCATCGTCGATGGAGAAATGCAGGCTGACACTGCAGTAGTACCGGGGATCATCGAAGAACGATATCCTTTCAGCGCAGTAAAAGATGCCAATGTGTTGGTATTCCCTTCGTTGGAATCAGCAAATATTGCATACAAGCTGCTCGAAAGACTTGGAAATGCAAAATCC
>DATEUN010000013.1:0-12096 GCA_035283125.1 Anaerolineales bacterium | reverse complement strand
AAGAGTAGAAATCTTTATCGATTTATTTCCAAGACTTTCATTCCAACCGATTTCTCATTCTCATGCAGGTATAATCCAAATATGAGAACTACCGTAATACTGATTGTTTTCATCGTTCTACTGGCGTCGTGTTCCATCTATCAACCAGCAGAGAGCACAATTCCTTTGGTCTCTGAAACATTCAGTCAGACAACAATTAGTACAACCAGAACGAATACTCCGACAAAGTTGATCCCAACCTCGACCTTACCTCCAATTATCATTCCTTCTCCCACTCCTTATTTTTACACGGTTGTATTAAATGACACACTGATTGGTATTGCTTTCAAATTCAATATTCCCATAGAGGCACTGCTGGAAGCCAATCCATCCTTCAGTAATCAGCCTTTAATCGTAGGGCAAGAACTGATCATTCCTGTTGTTGTTGATTCAGAAGCCACTCCCACAATTACACCTTTCCCTTTACAAATCTCACAGCTAAATTGTTTAAATACCAAGGATGCAAGTCTCACCTGTCTTGTTCTGGTAAAAAATGAATACACTGGATGGATACAGAACTTATCGGTACTGATCCAACTTATTGATCCAAGTGGAAAAGAAATCGATTCCTGTAATGCTTACCCGGTTTTGGATCTAGTACAACCTGGAAGTTCAATGGTTCTAAATTGTTCATTCCAGAATACTCCAATTGGAAATTACAAAGCGTATGCAACAATAATTAGTGCAGTAAATAATCCTCTTCCAGGTGATCTCTACCTGAATCTCTCCATACAAAATTCATTGGTTGAAATAAACTGGGATGGGTTAAGCGCCAGTGTCCATGGAAAAGTCTCTAATAATACAAAGAACCAGGATGCCAGGAGGGTATGGATCCTTGCCATTGCTTTCAACAAGGAAGGGACAGTGATTGGTTTCCGCCGCTGGGTTTCAACAACGACTTTAACATCTGGTGGAGAGATGTTATTTGAACTTAATGTTGCCGCATTGGATTCGGAAATAGATCAAGTAGAACTGGTCGTGGAAGGAACAAAATAATTAATTACATTAGAAACTTCATCATTCAGAGGATTAAAGATATTAACAGAATGTTCAAGGGTCATATCGTTTTATTTTGTATCTTTCTTTTCGTTCTAACTTCGTGTTCTCCGGATACCACTTTGACAGAGACCGAAGCGGTTAACATTCTCATTCCAACGCCCTCTGAGACAGCAACACCAACGAGTAGTACGACTCCAATTCCAATTCTATCCACCAGTACCAACCAACCGATATCCGGATTGGCTCTATGGCAGCTCAATGTTCGCAGTGGACCAGGAGTTCAATATACTCTTTTGGGAAAAATTAACCAAGGTGAGATTGTGCAAATTAATGGCCAGGATCCATCCAGTGAGTGGTTGATGATCGTTTATGCTGATCCTAGTGGACAAGCCTGGGTTACCGCTGAATATGTACAATACACAAGTGCTGGAAATCTTCCCATAGTCGGTTCAATTACACTAAGCAATGGGACACCTGCCCCACAAGGAACTCTTTCGGAGAAAATAAATGTACGTGAGGGACCGGGGACCCAATATGAATCACTTGGAATCCTTCCCGCCAATGCAACCATTTGGATCATTGGAAGAAATCTTGATGGTTCCTGGCTGTTAATCAATTATCCATCGGCACCTGACGGAAAAGGTTGGGTAATTTCTGGTTATGTGATCGTTCAGGATATCATGGGGCTTCCAGCTATGGATTCTGCAGGAACCCTCATCCATAAAACTCCAGGTGTTCCCCCAGAAATAGCAGCTTTTACCCCTACTGCAGAATTATCGATTGCCACCAACGATGATGATTCATTTGAGAAACCTGCCATCTCGATTGTTTTTTCACCAATCGGTACTGAAAAAATCAGGTACACGAGCGATCTTTCACAACCGAATGGTGATCGAACTGACTGGGTAAAAGTACAGTTCCAAGGTTCGAATCAATCAGATTTGGTCTCCATAACTGCCAGTCTTTTTTGTAGCGGAAATGGATCCATAGTGGTACAACTTTTCAAGGATCTTCAAAAAGCTGACAATTGGGGAGAATTATCGTGTGGAGATAAAGATCAGTTGATCAAGATTAGTGCTGGGATTCAGTATATATTTCAATTTGAGATCGTTGGACAAGCATCCTCCAGTTACATCTTTTACACCATTGATATGGATATGATTCAATAGTGAATCTTAATTAATTATTGGTGTTTTAACCTCAAACAAAATTGCGCTTAATTGCACAAAACGTTCTTTTGTGGTAAATTTACTCAAAATAATCCGATTGTGGTGGAGAGAATCATGTCAATTAAAATTGTCCCTGATATCATTGTTGGTAGATTACCTATTTACCTGCGTGCCCTTCGTTACATGAAGGATAAGAATCAAGAAATCCTATCATCACAAAAATTGGGGCCGGCAGAAATCAAGAAACTTGAAACCACATCTTCACAGGAGTTGGGGGAAAGCGTCGGTATATCTGCTGCACAAATCCGTAAAGATCTCTCCCAATTCGGAGGATTCGGTACACAGGGAACAGGTTACAAAATTGACAAATTAATTGAGAGGTTATCTTTCTTTCTAAAAGTAAACCAGGTATGGGACGTAGCTGTGATCGGCGCTGGAGACATGGGACACGCCCTAACCCGCTACCAGGGGTTTTCTGACAGGGGATTTAAGATCAGTGCAGTTTTTGACAACAATCCGGAAATAATAGGCAAAAGAATTGGCAATCTTGTCATCCAATCCATGGATAGCATGACAGGTGTTGTAAAAAATGCCAACATTGCCATTGCCATGCTGACCGTTCCCGCTTCAGTTGCCCAAGAAGTGACTGACCAATTGGTGGATGCAGGTATCAAGGCTATTTTGAATTACGCGCCTATCAGTATCAATGTACCAGAAAATGTGGTCGTCCAATATATTGACCCATCCCTCCACTTACAAAGGATGACCTACTACCTTTAATCTTCTATCAAACAAGAAAAAAGCTTCCTTTATCAGGAGGCTTTTTTTCTTTACATAATCTTTAACAATATTTTACTCAAACGCCAGATGGAACCATTAAACTCCTGGAAATCATTTCGAGGAGATGTTTTCATCATGTTGAGAAAACCAATCAAACGCTTTTTTCGTTCCAGGAATCTTTGGGTCCGCAAGATAGTCCAGATCTTTTTCTTTGCATTGATTGCAATAATTGCCATAAACCACAACCTGGTTGAATCAGGAGTAGGGATACCTTTTTTGTCGAGTGCTTCCTTGCATTCCATCTGTCCATTTGGTGGTGTTGTCAGTTTATACCAATTCTCAACAATTGGTACATTTACCCAAAAGATCCACCAATCATCCTTCGTATTAATGATCATTGTGTTCTTGTCTGCATTGATTTTTGGTCCGGCATTTTGTGGGTGGATCTGTCCTTTAGGCACCATACAAGAGTGGTTTGGAAAGATTGGCAAGAAGATATTCAAGCGCCGATACAACCATTTTTTATCCGGAAAACTGGACAGCATATTAAGGTACCTAAGGTATTTAGTGCTAACATGGGTATTGTATGTGACCGCTTATTCCGGTAAATTAATCTTTTCAGAATATGATCCATATTTTGCACTCTTTAATTTCTGGACGAGTGAAGTCGCCATTTCTGGTGTGGTTATTCTTTTCATAACATTAGCATTATCGTTAGTAGTTGAACGTCCCTGGTGCAAGTATGCCTGTCCATTTGGAGCTGTTTTAGGACTATCCAATCTAATACGGATATTCAAAATTCGCAGGGTTGAATCGACCTGCAAATTAGATGGGGCTTGTGACATAACATGCCCAATGAATATTGCTGTAAGTGAAAAAACTATTGTTAGGGATCATCAATGTATCTCATGTCTTGAATGCACTTCTGAAGCCAAATGCCCGGTCGCACAAACCGTGACCCTTTCTGCAGGAGGCTCAAAATGATCATCAAATCCAAATCACTTGGTATCATCCTGGTCATATTCATTTTTGGCGGAATCCTGTTAAGCACCTGGATGAACTGGTGGCAGACAGAATCAGATAAGACTCCGATCAGGTTTTCTGAAGGTGAATTTCAAGGTGAATTCGATCCATCAGATATTCGTGGTTCCTATACTTTTGGGGATATTCAAAATTCCTTCGATATTCCAATAGAGGTACTTGCTGCTGCTTTCGGTATAGCCATGGATCCAGATGTGAGCGCATACCAGGTAAATGGATTGGAAACTCTTTTTGCTGATTCGGAATATGAGATCGGGACATCATCGATAAGGCTATTTGTCGCCTGGTACAAAGGCTTACCATTCGAAATTACTGAAGAAATTTACCTTCCCGAATCTGCTGTCAGGCTTCTATTCGAATTGGGATCGTTAAACCAGGATCAGATAGATTACCTGGAAAATCACAGAATAAGTTCCAATAATTTTACAAACCTTAAACCAGATCAAATCCAACTAGAAAGCGACGATCAACCTGATGATGGTAATGAAAAAATAATCAAGGGGAAGACGACTTTCCGAGAGGTTCTTGATTGGGGTGTTTCCAGGGAAATCATTGAAAACATCCTGGGAGGAAAAATAATTAATCCATTAGAAAAAATCAAAGATTATTGCATTTCACACGGACTCGAATTTGAAACCATAAAATTGAAAATTCAAACAGAAGTTGATAACAATCCGTAAGAAAATTCATAGGTAATCTGGGGTATGGAAACTCTTTCAAATTGACAGCCAAAAACCAGTGGTGTCATTATCGCGAATTAAATGGGCCACTGGTTCTTTTTTTAAATAAGGTGATTACTGAATTTTTATGATCTCAGACTTCTGGAAGATTCCGTTTAAGTATTCCCAGCATACCAAGACCTCGGGCAGCACCTTCTACAACACTGGTCAAAGGGTTGTCAACCTGATATGCAGGAATCCCAAGTGATTTTGTTATGAGTTTGTCAATTCCACGAAGTAACGCCCCACCACCGCATAAAGCCACTCCACGATCAATAATATCTGCAACCAGTTCTGGAGGAGTTTTCTCAAGAACCAGGCGGCAGGATTCGATCATCGCCTTCAAGGGTTCGTGTAAAGCCTCGACAATTTCACCAGTTGTCAAAGTTACTGGTCTTGGAAGCCCTGTGACCTGGTCCTGCCCTTGAACCTCCATGCTTTGCTCTTGATCCTGCGGAACGGCAGCCCCTATCTTGATCTTCAATTGTTCAGCAGTGGCAGGACCAATGATGACACCGTATTTCCTGCGTACATAAGTGGCAATTCCTATATCAAGATTGACGCCCCCCTGGCGTAAGGTTCCTGCAGAGACAATTCCATACATAGCCACGACTGCTGTCTGAGTCACTCCTCCCCCCAGGCAGATAACCATATTTCCTGTTGGAGAACCAATAGGCAGATCGATCCCCAAAGCGGCAGCCAGAGGTTGGTGGATCAAATGGACATCCTTACTACCTGCCTGAAGGACAGCTTCTTGTACTGCACGTGATTCAACACTTGTAACCCCATAGGGGATGGATACCATTACACGTGGCCGAAACAGGCGTAAAGGTCCGCTAACTTTAACAAGAAGGTAATGAAGAAATGCCTCTGTAATCTCATAATCTGCCACCACTCCATTTCGCAATGGTCTTGTGACTTCGATAGTATCCGGTACACGTCCTTCCATGTTCAATGCAGCTTGTCCGAACTCAACAAGTTTCTGCTCTTCAATTACAATGGCTACAATAGTAGGTTCATTGATCAGAATGCCTGATGAATCAGCTATCCTTGTATAAGTTGTTCCAATATCAATCCCAAGATCTTTCGTAAGGGATGCCATTTATTACCTCTGATCGGATTCTGAATACCTGGATTTTTTGGCAGTCCGTTTGAAGCGATTTACTGCGTCCAGGCGAAGATTGGAGCGGCGCAAAGCTGCCTCCATTCTTAAATATGAATCCGTATCCATGGGAGTGCCCTGCGCAAGATATTCTTCTGCCCGTTTTCGTGCTTCCTCAGCCCGGGCAGTATCGATCTCCTCCACGTTCTCAGCAGCATCTGCAAGTATAGTGACCAGATCCGGCTGCACCTCAGCCACTCCTCCCGCTACCGTAAATATCTCTTCCTTATCTTTCGTGCGTACTTTAATAAATCCAAAACGTAACGTAGTCAGCAAAGGGGAGTGGTGGGGTAATATTCCCATCTCTCCATCGGTACCAGGGAGGGTGACCATATCTGCATCGCCTTCAAAGACCATGCGGTCTTGAGATACGATCTCACAACGAATCGACATGTTAACTCCTCAATATTTCTATTTTACTCAAATCAGACCATCAACAGTTTATCTTTATTCCAGTCTTATGCCATCTTCTCAGCTTTTTCGATTGCATCTTCGATCGTACCCACCATCATAAAAGCCTGTTCAGGAAGATCATCATGTTTTCCATCCAATATTTCGCGAAAACCACGGACTGTCTCCCGCAAAGGCACATAACTCCCTTCAATACCGGTGAACTGGGTGGCTACGTAAAATGGTTGTGAGAAGAAACGCTCGATCTTTCTTGCCCGGGCAACCACGAGTTTATCATCTTCACTTAACTCATCAATACCCAGAATGGCAATAATATCCTGGAGGTCCTTGTACCTCTGCAGGACACTTTGCACTTCTCGAGCAGTTGCGTAATGGTCATCACCAACTATCTTGGGATCGAGTATCCGAGAATTGGATGCAAGGGGATCAACAGCAGGGTAAATTCCTTTTTCTGCAATGGATCGTTCCAAAGCTATGGTGGCATCCAGGTGGGTAAATGTGGCTACAGGTGCGGGATCTGAATAATCGTCTGCAGGAACATATACAGCCTGCATGGAAGTGATCGATCCATGACGAGTCGAAGTAATTCGTTCCTGAAGCTCGCCCATTTCAGTTGCCAAAGTTGGTTGATATCCTACGGCTGAAGGCATACGACCCATAAGAGCCGAAACCTCTGAACCAGACATCGTGAAACGGAAGATGTTATCGATAAAAAGAAGAACATCCTTCCCTTTAAATCGGAAATATTCCGCCATTGCCAGGGCTGAAAGAGCCACACGCAACCGTACGCCGGGGGGTTCATTCATCTGCCCGAACACCATAACGGTATCTTTCATAACTCCAGATTCGAGCATTTCACGATAAAGTTGTGTCCCTTCACGTGTACGTTCACCAACACCTGCAAAGACCGAGTTCCCCTGGTGAACGGTTGCAATGGAGCGGATAAGCTCCATGATGACCACTGTTTTCCCCACACCGGCGCCACCAAAAATGCCTGTCTTCCCACCTTTGGTAAAAGGAGCGATAAGGTCGATGACTTTAATGCCTGTTTCGAAGATCTCAACCCGGGTTGATTGATCTGAGAACGGGGGAGCAGGACGATGGATCGGGTAATAGTCTTCGGATTCAACTTCACCTTTCTGGTCAATCGGGTGACCCAAGACATTGAATATTCTGCCCAGGGTTGCTTCTCCAACTGGAACCAAGATCGGGGCACCTGTATTAATGGCGTCAACTCCTCTTTGGAGTCCATCCGTTGTTTCCATGGAAAGGCAGCGAACCTGATTATTTCCCATATGTTTTTGTACTTCAAGCACGATCGGAATTCCAGATTCGCGCGGGATCTCAATTGCATCGAAGAGGTTTGGTAATTCGTCCTTGGGGAATTCCACATCCACCACACCACCCTGAATCTGTACTACCCGGCCTGTTGCTTCTGCCATTATCTATCCTCCGTAACAAATATTCTATTTAAGAGTCTTGGCAAGCGCTTCCGCGCCACCAGCGATATCCAAAAGGTCCCCAGTGATCGATTGCTGTCGAACCTTGTTGTATTCCATCTGCAATGCAGAGATCAATTCAATGGCATTATCCGTTGCATTACCCATGGCAACCATCCTGGCTGCGTGCTCACTTGCAAGGGATTCCAGGATTGCCTGGTAAACCTGTAAGGCAGTGAACCGGGGAATGATCTCATCCAGAATCTCACTCTCTTCAGGTTCATAAATATATGCTGCAGAAAGATGACTGGATTCATATACTTCTACCCGGTCTGATCCACCATCGAATTCCAATGGAAGCAGTCGTTTCATGACCGTTTCCTGCTTTGTCATGGTGACAAAGTCGGTATAGACCAGGAATACTTCATCCACCTTACCTTCCAGGAATTCATTAACTGCAAGTCTGCCAATGGCTGAAACATCAGAAAACGATGGCGCAGCGGGTAGATTGCTGAACTCGGCGATAATATTCTTGCGCCTGCGGATCAGCATATCGCGCCCTTTCCTTCCAACAGCAATATATTGAACCGGCGCTTCATGATGTTCAAATTTATTCAATAAAAACCGAATAATGTTGGTGTTATATGGACCTGCCAGACCACGATCACCACTGACTACTACAACAAGTGTACTTTTAATGAGTTCTCTTTTGGTCAATAAAGGGTGGAGTGAATCCCTCCCGGGTTGTCCAGCGATATGGGTCAATACCTGCCATGCCTTGGTAGCATAGTTGCGGGTAGCTGCCACTGCTGCCATGGACTTGCGCACTTTGCTGGCACTTACTGCACTCAATGCTCGTGTAACTTGTGATATGTTCTTGACGCTCGCTATGCGGAGCCGCATTTCTCTTCCAGAAGCCATTGTTGCTCCGTTTTATTGCCAGGTTGAGCGGAAAGTTTCCAGTGCTGCGGTCAACTTCTTTTCGTTTTCATCTGTAATACGATTATTCTCATCAATACTATTGCCAATCTCCGCATGTGACGTTTCCATATATCTGATCAGAGCCAATTCCCATGCGCGCATCTTTTCAATAGGTACTTCATCTGCGAAACCGTTGGTTCCAGCAAAAAGAACAATAACCTGATTCTCCAAGGAAACAGGTTCATATTGAGGCTGCTTGAGAATTTCCTGCATCCTTCGACCCCTGTTCAGTTGACCCTGGGTGGCTTTGTCCAGATCAGAAGCCATCAATGCAAATGCAGCCAATTCTCTATATGATGCCATATCCAGGCGAAGCTTACCAGCGACCTGCTTCATTGCCTTAGTTTGCGCAGCACCTCCCACACGGGAAACCGAAATGCCCACGTTCACTGCCGGGCGAATTCCGGCATTGAAGAGATTGCCTTCCAGGTAAATCTGACCATCTGTAATGGAGATCACATTGGTCGGGACGTAAGCAGACACATCACCCAGCAACGTTTCGATGATCGGTAATGCAGTCAGAGATCCCCCGGATCCCTTGATCTTGACGGCCTTGAAGTCATCAGGGTTGGACATTGTTTTAATAGCTTCACTGACATCATGTAATGAGCGTGGACCAGCATAAACCTTTCCATCCACAGCGTCTTTTTCACCTGCGAGTTTTTCAGAATAATCTTTATTGACGATAACGAATTTTTCATCCACCCTGGCGGCACGTTCAAGCAACCTTGAGTGAAGATAGAAGACATCACCGGGGTAAGCCTCACGGCCTGGCGGCCGCCGAAGAAGTAATGAAACCTGACGGTAAGCCCAGGCATGCTTGGAAAGATCATCATAGATGATCAATGCATCACGACCAGTTTCCAGGAATTCTTCACCCATCGCACACCCTGCATAAGGTGCTATATATTGAAGAGCTGCCGAATCGTCTGCTGATGCAACCACAACAATGGTGTGATCCATGGCACCATAACGATCCAATATAGCAACTGTTCGGGCGACCGCAGCTTTCTTCTGGCCAATCGCAACGTAGATGCATATAAGATCCTTGCCTTTTTGGTTGATAATCGCATCGATTGCAATGGCTGTTTTTCCTGTTTGACGGTCACCGATGATCAATTCCCGCTGGCCGCGACCGATCGGGATCATCGAATCAATTGCCTTGATACCAGTCTGTACCGGTGTATCCACATCCTGGCGTTCAACCACGCCTGGTGCAAGTCTTTCAATGGGACGGTAATTCGTGAAATTCAGTGATCCCTTGCCGTCAATCGGTTCTCCCAGAGCGTTTACAACCCTGCCAATCAATCCATCTCCCACAGGAACCGAGGCAATACGACCAGTTGATCGAACTGTCATTCCCTGTGTAATTTCGGAATAATCACCCATGATAATTACGCCAACGCTATCAGCTTCAAGATTGAAAGCAATGCCCATAACACCATTTTGAAATTGCACCAATTCCTGTGCCTTCACGTTATCCAAACCTGAAACACGTGCAATCCCATCTCCATCTTCAATTACAGAACCAACATCGCTTACACTTACTTGATGTTCAAAGCTTTCAATTTGGTTTTGAAGTTCACTGGTAATTTGTTTAACAAGATCCGACATTATGCCTCCAAACTTCCATGAGTTTTTACTGATCCCTCAAGCATATATTCATATATTAGCTTGAAAAATATGTTTACATGGTAATTATTCCAGAAATCTCGAGCTAATTCATTCAAAGCGTAGTTCATCCAATTACGTGAACAGACCCATCCTTGAATACTTATATATCCCAAGGATGGTTTTTGCCCGGAACTCGCTGGGGGAAATTGATCCAGCATGGCTGGTTCCAGAACGTGTTTATGATACCTGAAAGGGGTACACTTGTCCAGTTGCAAACGATTTTATTCGACATTTTTGTTATTCCCTTGTAAATTCTCTGACATGTTTTATACTACAAAGAAAAATCAAAGGAAAAGGTAAATAATCATGACCAATCATTCAGTTTTACAGGCAAAAGATAAACCTCCCAGTTATTGGCCTCGAAAAAAGAAATCCTGGAAAATTGCTGTTCTTGCAAATATTAAAGATGAGCACACAGAAAGACCTGCAAATGTTCCTCCTGATGCCTATGCTGATTATGACCACATTGAGACAGTTCGGAGTATCCAAGGTGCTCTTGAGACAGATGGACATAAAACAGAGTTCATCATGGCGGACGAATCACTGCCTTTTTCCTTAAAAAAATACAATCCGGATATTTGTTTCAATATTGCCGAAGGATTGGGAGGGGATGCCCGTGAAGCACAGACCCCAGCATTGTTGGAGATGCTCAAAATTCCTTATACTGCATCACGAGTGTTGGCCAATGCCTTTGCACTGGACAAAAATATTACCAAAAGGATATGGAGAGATCGCAATCTGCCTGTCGCTCCTTTCCAGGAATTTACCATTGGTAATGAACCATTGCGACATGAGCTTCACTTCCCTCTTTTCGTGAAACCTTCCCGAGAAGGGACTGGTATGGGCGTGGACATTAAAGCCAAAGTTGAAACAGAAGCGGAATTGCGCGAAAGAGTTGAATATGTGATCCAGTCCTATAATCAACCTGCGCTCGTTGAAACCTATCTTCCAGGTCGTGAATTCACCGTAGGACAAATTGGGAGACCTGATGCGGCATTATCTGGTCGACATCCTGAATGGTATGCCAAGGATGGTTTTCATCGTTTTCCAGTTCTTGAGCTGGATAGTTCGAAAGCTGCTACTCCAGGAATATACAGCCATGCGGCAAAATCACACCTTATAGGAGAAGAAGGCGCACCAGAATACATATGCCCTGCAGATATAGATCCAGAGCTTGATAAGAAACTACATCATCTTGCCATTCGAGGACATACCATCCTGGGAGCGCTGGATGTATCCAGGGTTGATATCCGACTTGATGCGGAAGGTCAACCCCGCTTGATAGAGATCAATCCTCTTCCAGGGCTTACTCCTGGATACAGTGATCTTTGCCTCCAGGCTGCTGCAGAAGGAATTACCTACGAGGATCTTATCCTTGAAATCCTTTACCTGGCGGCCGGACGCTGGAATTTACTTGAACCAAGAGAAGGAACACATTAAATAAATCACTTAAAAAAAAATTAATAATTCCAAACCCTGGTTGGATCTCCAGTTCCAGTTTTTCTATAAAATTGGACACATGGTATAATTTCGCCGCCATTTATTGAGGAGAGGTCGCGTAGTTGGCCTAGCGCGCACGCCTGGAATGTGTGTAACCCGAAAGGGTTCGCGGGTTCGAATCCCGCCCTCTCCGCCTGAGAAAAAGATCTATCGAAAAACGAGAGATCAAAAAAGAGCCTTTC
>DATEUN010000012.1:0-24494 GCA_035283125.1 Anaerolineales bacterium | reverse complement strand
TTATGGTTGAAAAAACAGATTCCAAACAAAAACCCTTTGAAGGGAAGATACCCGAAGAGACCCGCAGGCATTTCAAGGCTGCCCGCCAGGAATTCCGCAAGAGCATGGAAGGAATCCTTCCACCCGGATTCAAGGAACATCGCGACAATGCCAGGCGGGAGATGATGCTGGCATTCCGCAGCATGATCGATGCCTCGTTGGAGCGCATGGAAAAAGAAACCAAGTAACCAGTACTTTATTAAACCCGCCCATTGAAAATCAACGGGCGGGTTTTTGATTTAACCTTGCGACAATTGTCCCTTTAGGGAAGGTTCCAGACCTTCGCAAGGTTGTTTAAATTTTTATGGATACAGTTCAAGGATGAAAACGTCGTGAGTTTCCCCTGCTGCCCAGCAGGATCCACAGCAGGATCAATCCCGATGCAGAAAGGGATATGGCAGCCAGCAGTTTCTCACCGGAAACAAGAAGGACGATCCCGCCCATGAACATTGCCACGAAGATGATACTTCCCGATAATCGGTTGACCGACTTCTCCAGGCTGCGGAATCTCCTCTCGATGGACGGTGTTTGTACGATCAATTCTCCATGCTCAAGCATGTCCAGCACCCTGTTGGTCCGCCCTGGCAGGGCAAGCAGCACCTTCAATTGATCGACCAATTCTCCTAGCCATTGCTGCCAGTTCGCTCCACCTTCCTTGGCGATCAGGGTGGATGCATATGGAGTGAGCTGTTCCCACAGGTTGAATTCATTGCTTAACCCGCTGCACATCCCGGAAAGAATGGCGATGGTTCTTACCAGCAGCAGAAGGTTCTGTGGTAATTGGAAAGGCATGTCAAACAGCAGGTCCCGGAACTGGTCTGCAAAGCGGAACATTTCTGCGTGGTCGATCTCTCGTAGCTCGCTCATCGATTTCCCCCAGAACATGCCGAATACCTGGCTGGTAGCCCGTTCCATCAGGTGTATATCAGCTGATGGCAGCAGCAGATCCAGGGTCTGGTACGAGCGGATCAGTCTTGGCGCATCCTGTGTACCGACGCTGATCAGCATTTCCCTCAACCCCGTTCGCAAAACATCCGGCACGCTTCCAACCATACCGAAGTCCACGAAAGTCAGCTTCCAATCCCTTTTTCCATCCTCGTTCTTTGCCTCAAGGGGTGTGATGAACAGGTTTCCGGGATGGGGATCGGCATGGAAGAATCCATCTTCGAAGATCTGTTTTAAATACACGTCCAATAGTTCCGTAGCCACCAATGACCTGTCAATTCCGGCTTCTGTGATCGCCTCGTAATCCGTGATCTTGATCGCCAGAACATCCTCCAGCGTCAGCACCCGTTTGGTGGTATGCTTCCAGACCACGCGTGGTACATGCACCCGGGGAACATCCTTGAAGTTTTCAGCAAAGGTCTCGGCATTCTTTCCTTCTGCTAGGTAATTCACTTCAGCCCGGATCGTTTCTGCAAATTCTTTCAGCAGGGAAGGAACATCAGCTCTCTTCGCAATGGGTTCGTATTTCATCAACCAATTCCCAACTCGGGCTAACACCGAAAGATCGACTTCGATCAGCTGGTCGATTCCTGGGCGCTGTACCTTGACAACTACATCGCAAAATCCTCCCTCTCCGATCTCCTTGCACAGTTTTGCCTGGTGCACCTGTCCCAGCGAAGCTGCTGCCAGGGGAGTTTCCTTGAAATCCTCGAATATCACCTCCAGTGCTGCCCCCAGGTCTTCCTCCGCCAGTTTTCGGATATCCTCGAAGCTCTCGGGTGGCACTTCATCCTGCAGTCCGGACAATGCATCGGTGATCTCGGGCGGCAGAACATCCAGGCGGGAAGATAGGAACTGCCCGACCTTGATCATCACACCACCCATCACGATCGCCATGGCTCGAAATTGCACTGCCAGGTTGGTTAAACGGTTCGAGCGGGTCTTTCTCGCAAGCTTGCGGAATCCGATTCGTACCAGGATCACATCCCAGAAAATAAAACCCAGCGTGATCCTTGCAAAGAACCAGATCAGGGTTCGATATCGTTTGCGTAGTTGTGATTTCTTCATCAGCCCTCCTGCAACATGATTGTATCATCAGCGGTTAATTCCATCACAAGTGATGAGATTGACCTGCAAGAAAAGAGCTCGGTCATGAAACGCGCATCGTTGCATTAATATACTAGAAAAGTTGAGCAGCTATTCTCAAAGTGTATATATAACGAACAATGAGTTTTTTATAAAAGAATGAAGACTTGGATAGGAATGGCTTGGTTCTGGAAGGGGAAATAAAGGGTTAAACCATCCAATTACAGGTTCATCTGGTTGGCCAGCACCACGCTGCCGGCCAGGTAGCGCAGCAGCACCGGCAGGTTCTCCCCCGAAAGGCTCGAGATCTCCAGGTTGGTGCATTTTCCCCGCCACGATGGCCGCGTGATCAGGATCTCCTTGCGCAGGTATTCCAGCCCATTCCTGACCTCCTCGATCGTCACCTCTGAATTGGTTTTCAGGTCAAGGTGTGTCCCCAGCAAAATAAAGTGAGTGTTGTCATTCATTAACGAACCAACACCATCCACCCAGTAAGCCAGGTCCTGGAAACTTTCGTAGTTGGCAACATCATAGGTGAACAGCACCACGTCCAGCCTGCGGATCATCATCTTGTAGATCTCGATCACCTTCTCGAAGGATCGCCCGGTCTGGTCGCCTTCCACTTCCTTCTGCCCAGGTGGCACCAGGAACTGCAGCGTGACTGTGTAGGTGGCCTTTCCAAAAGTTTGCCTGGTCGTGATGTATTCAAATTCCAGGTTGTTGGTCTTGCGGATATCCTTGATGATCTCCCCGTTATGTTTCCTGCCCCTGCTGATCACATCTAACACGCGCGAGACACTGGTCTTGCCCACTGCGCCATTGCCAACCGGCATGATGAAACCGGTTAAACTTTGTGTCATCGGAGCTGTCATACAGGTCTGGAAGGTCCGTGTGAGCGGTATTCGAACTTGCTGTCATGCCGCACCGGGATCTCCCGAACCTCCTTTCCGCAGTAATGCCGTACGAAGAAACGGTAGTTCACTCCCCCCATTGCATTTTCCACGATGATCCCCCGTTCCAGTCTTGGGTGCGAACGCACAATGTCGGCGATCGTATAATCCACCTGCTTTTTGCAGATATCGCAGGTAACCGAGTATTTTGGCTTGATCATGCTGTAAATCTGCCTGACCGGGATCTTTAAATGATCCGACAGCATGTGGATGGCTTTCGAATCACTCACCCCGACCCCGAAAATACTGGCGAACAGGTTTCGGTTGAGGAAAGCCAGCAGCAAGACAAAGACCGCCCCGAAGAAAAAGATGGCGGTCACCAGCCCTTCCAGAGTCACCCCTGGCAGCAGGTTGATGTTAAGGAATCGCAGCGCCGTGAAAACATACCCCAGGAAAAAGAAGGCGATCAGGAAAACGATCAGGATCCATGGACGTGCCATGTTGTACTTGGCCAGGATCCGGATGATATTGATGGAAAAGGTTAACCCGACCGTCAGGATGATCGCTCCGATGGTGACTATGATCGCATTCTGGAATAACATGGCTATCCTCCGATAAGCAGGATTTTATATTAAAGAATGGATGTTCGCAAGGGAGGATGGGTATTCCGAAAAAAGAAAACAGGTTGAATGATATATAAATAATTTCCATCAGGTTTACTTGTAGTCAAAGGTTCCCTCTCGTTGTTTGAAATTTTGGAAATCAATAAGGTGAGCGATATTTTTACACCTTACAAATTAATTACAAAATACACAATTTCAGCTGAAAAGAGTCTAAAATGGATACATCATTTATTGTTTATTGTGAGGTTTTTTTCTTATGGTAAGAAACACTCGTAAACCCGAACAAGGGCAGGGCTTGGTGGAGTACGCCTTGATCCTTGTTTTGGTTTCCCTGGTTGTGATGGCTGTGTTATTGTTCCTCGGTCCAACCATCGGCAATATATTCAGCGAGATCATGGATCCGCTGGGTTATGTATCTGCTGCTGCTCCCGAGCCTTCTCCTACCCCGCTGCCGGGTTTCGTAACCAAACCTGCAGCTGTTCAGGATTACTGCAGCTCTAACGGCATTCCTGGAGGGACCATCGTGAACGTTTATCATTCTCTCACTGTTCCCACGGTCTATTACATTGCTGGAATTCATGGTATGGGTGATTTGACTCCCCCAGGTTTTGCCACAGGTCATGAGCACTTGCTTTGTCCTTATTAACAGATAATAATTCATTTGGTTATTTATACCGGGAGGTCTCATGAATGGAGACCTCCTTATTCTTTGTAAAATTGCAGATGTTTCAGGTTCCCTGGCACAAATCTTAAATAAGAAATAATTCGGAGTTGGAATAATATCCAAAACCATTTAAATGCTATACTATTTCAATAGTTTGAAACTTCAATTACTTCGTAAGGATAAGGGAATATAACCATGAGAAATATCCTCATCTTCATATTGGGAATCGCCATCCTTTTCTCGATTGGATATTACGTCACCAAAGGCACCTGTGATGCCAAGACTGCTGACATCGGTTATGCACATCGCTTTTCGATCCTGGGTGGCTGCCAGGTCGAGACCGAACCCGGTCATTGGGTTCCCCTCGAGAATTACTACTTCCCCCAGCAGTAGGGAATGGTATAGTCCGTCATCATGGAATATTACGAATTTAAAGTACTCTTTTTATCACCAACAGAGTCACATCATCCTGGAAAGAATCGTTCTCACAAAACGCAATGGCAGTTTGGATCAGCTTCGATGTCATGGTTTGAGCTGATTGATCTTTGATGGTGCCCATGGATTTTATTATTTGCCTTGTTCCAAAGGTTTCTCCCCGCTGATTCTGCGATTCGATAATGCCGTCTGTAAGTATGATCAGTGTATCCCCCGGGTTAAGGGAGGTTTTGAAATTTCTATAATTTGGTGTTTTAAAAATGCCAAGGGCTGGACCACCCAATTTAATTTTCTCTGTTTCACCACCAGCGCGCAGGTAAAAAATTGGATGATGCCCGCAGTTGGTATGGATGAATGATCCATCCCTTGGGTCCAGAATTCCATAAATGGCAGTTACAAAATCTCCGTCGCCGGAAAAATCAGGCAGCAATGTATTGATTCGAAGACATGTTTGGGCTGGATCCGAATTAGTCATTGCTTGAGTGCGAAGCAATGCCCGGAAAGCGGACATGACCAGGGCTGCCGGAACTCCGTGCCCGGAAACATCCGCTAGGGCAATACCCAGCCTTCCATCTTTAAGTGGAATATAATCAAAGTAATCTCCCCCGATCTCGTCTGCCGGAATATAGATACCGCTGATGTCATAACCGTCTATCTTGGGTGATTCATCCGGAATCAGGCGGGTTTGGATGGCACTGGCGGTTTTCAACTGCTCATCCATATGCTGTTTTTCAAGAAGGTTACTGTGCAGCATGGCTTTTTCAATGGAAATGGCGGCTGCATCAGCAAAGAACTGCAGGATCTCAAGCTCATTTTCACCAAATGCGTTCAGGTGATCGCTTTCCACGTTGAACCCACCGATGGGTTGGCCATCCAGGATGATCGGAACGGCTAATTCTGATTGGGTCGATCCCCGGCCAATGATATAACGATCATCCTTGCTGACATCCGGAACGATTGCTTCTTTTCCGGTGCGGATGACAAAACCAGTGATACCTTCACCCAGCATCAACATCCGGTCAGACTCCTCGGGGTGGGGGTCGAAACCTCTTCGGGCTATTCCTGCGATCAGAACATGCGTTGGTAGTTTTTGCGGAATGATTTTTCCGATATTAAGGATAAAGATCCCTGCTGCATCGTAGTCGATGGTGGTTTGGAGAGTATCCAGTAGAAGATCAAGGATCTCATCCAGGTCGAGAGTGTTGCGTACCTTCTGGGAGATCTGAAGCAGAAGCTCGTACTTGGTCTGGTTGGTCAAGGCAACTTTTAAGGACATTTCCTTATTAAGTATACAATTATTAACGCCAAATTCATAATAATTTCACCCAATTTTATAAATTGGTTTTTAATAAATCTATTGCTAAGTTGTGCTCTACCTGGAATGTTGAGCGGAGGATGAAGTAATTATCCGAATAGATCCTTCTCGATTTCTTGTGGTTAAAGTATTGAGCACGGTGTGAGTGTATCGATTAAAAATAACAAAGATGGGGATTGCGCAGCATCCCGCCTGCTTTTTGCGGGACTTCGAATCGTCCCGCGTATTTTGCGTGAAACCCTAAACCAGGAATTGATGAGATTACTTTGTGTTCTCTCAAAAACCTGCACTCATATGTGGAGTTTAAGAGTGAATTTCAGCATTTTTGAAAGGATTAAGGTTCAGAAAACTTGAAACCAAGTAAGCACAAATCTATAAGCACAAGTTATAAATACTAATCCAAAAATATCACATAAGAATTTTGATATCTTTCGATCAAGATAAATCTTTTATTTTGCGGTAGAATTTATATAATCATAGTTGTAACCTTTTATTGATATATACCTACAGGCTGTTCCTACTATGACCGTTGGCATGAGAGCAAGCAGGGAAAAACAAATAAAAGATAAAAACTGGTTATATCGCAGTATTTTTGATTCTGTCACGGACGGAATCATTCTTGTCGATCTGGAAACTGGCAGCATACTGGATGCAAATCTGGCAGCTTGTTCGATGCATGGCTATACACCGGAAGAGTTCATCGGTCTCCTCCCAAAAGACATCATTCATCCTGACAGCATGGATATTTTTAGCAAATACCTGACCGAATTTCGATCAGGTGGCATACTGGATACACAAGCTCTGCACATGTACCAGGATGGTTCAACATTTAACATTGAATGGCGCGGAACTGGGTTTTCCTATGAAGACAAGCCCTGCTTGTTGGGTGTCCTGCGGGATGTAAGCCAACGCATACAGGCGGAGGGTCAACTAAAACGACACATCGAAATCCGCACACGTGAGCAAGCCACCCTGCTGGATATCTCGCACACATTGGCTTCAACGCTGGAGCTTGACCCCGGGCTGATCCTGGACCAATTGTGGGAGATCATCGAATACACACACGCCGGTCTTTTTGCGTTGAGCGATTCGACGCTGACTGCCCTGGCGGTACGAGATAGTACCAGCTCCAATACGGGCTCTGGATTTCCAGGTAGCGGAGATTTCACGAATGGTCTGGTCGATGATCGCGTTTCCAAGCATGGATTGACAGGTTCCAATCAAAACCATCCTTTCAAGGTTCACCTTGATGGACCAGAAACACTGGCAGCCTTGTTCAATGGTCACCAGCCGATCCGCATTCCCGATGTTCGCAGTAAAAATCCGTCAGCTGTATTCCTGCGTTCGCTCCTGGTCGGGGAAGCCGCCTTCCTTTTGGAAGGAATATCCTCCTGGATGTGGGTACCCTTGGCAGTCAAAGGCAATATCATCGGCGGCTTGGGCGTAGCCCATTTCCAAAAAAACTATTTCACTACCCACCACGCCAACCTGGCTCTCTCCATGGCAGATCAGGTTGCCATCACCATGGTCAATGCTGAATTATACGAACAAGCAAGGACTCTGGCAGCCATGCAGGAACGCCAGCGATTGGCGCGCAATTTACACGATGCTGTCAACCAATCCCTATTCTCAGCCGGTTTGATCGCTGAAGTCCTGCCGCGTCTTTGGCAACGTGACCAGGCTCAGGCTCAGGAGTCCCTGGAGGACTTGCGCCGCCTGACACGCGGCGCACTGGCTGAGATGCGTGAACTACTGGCTGAACTGCGCCCTTCAGTCCTGACCGATAGCAGCCTGGATGACCTGCTGCGCCAGTTGGCCAATGCCTTCACAGGCCGGACGAATATCACGGTCAGTATAAATAGTGCCAGTAACCTTACCCTGCCCTCGGAGATCCAGGTGGTTTTTTATCGTATCTGCCAGGAAGCGCTCAACAATATTGCCAAACATGCCGGAGCCAGCCATGTGCAGATTGATCTGCAGTTTGAAGCCGGCAGAAAACAGGACGGCGAAGATGCTGAGTCTCTTGCTCCTTCCTTGATATCGATTTCTCCAGGTTCAGGTGCAATCAAACCGGTAAAATTGATCATTAGCGATGATGGTCTCGGTTTCGATCCGGTTGTGAACTCGACGCCGGGTCACTATGGGCTGACCATGATGCGGGAAAGAGCTGAATCCATTGATGGTCAACTGACATTTGTCAGCCGACCAGGTCATGGCACTCAGGTAACGTTGACCTGGCCAAATCCCTTAAAAAAGGAGGTCATGTGAGTACTTCTTCATCATCTCCCATTCGTGTCGTACTTGTCGATGATCATACGATGGTACGGCGGGGTCTGGCCACCTTCTTGAAAGTCTACGATGATCTCGAGCTGGCTGGTGAAGCTGGTGATGGGCAGACCGCTATTCAATTGTGTGCCCAGGTCCAGCCGGATGTTGTCTTAATGGACATGGTCATGCCGGATATGGATGGCGCCACCGTAACCCGCCTTATACGCCAGCAATTCAATTCGATCCAGGTTTTAGCCTTGACGAGCTTTAAGGAAGAGATCCTTGTCCAAAGTGCGTTGCAGGCTGGAGCAATAGGGTATCTGTTAAAAGACGTATCGGCTGACGATCTTGCCCAGGCCATCCGGGCTGCACACGCCGGACGTTCCACCCTTTCTCCCGAAGCAGCCCAGGCGCTGGTTCATGTCACAAACCAACCACCACCTGGTTATGATCTGACTGAGCGTGAGCTGGTTGTGCTGACCTTGTTGGTCGAGGGTCTCACCAACTCCCAGATCGCCAGTAGACTGGTGGTCAGTCCATCCACCATCAAGTCTCATGTCAGTAATATCCTTTCCAAGTTGGGGGTCGCCAGCCGCACTGAAGCTGTCACCCTGGCGTTGCGCAACCACATCCTCCCCTGATCACATCCGGCTTCAACACCTCCCCCAAGTGGCGGAGAAGGACTCCCCCCACCCGATGGATGCTCGGACATACACTTTTCTATATAATTAATGGAAAGGTGCAAACTGCCCGCCCGGCTAGTTCATAGCCTTTAAACCGCCTGGTGTGATCCTGCAGGCAGGCATGTTTAACGCACTCAATCCCGCCCTGAACCCGGGCATCCTGATATCAAAAGTTATTAATAAAGGAGATTCAAAATGAGACTTAGTGCTCCGAAAGTTGTTACCTGGTGGATCGCAGTTATTCTTGGTATTCTGGCGCTTTTGGGCAGCCAGGGGATCATCGCTGGCTTGAGCCAATATGCGTTCTGGCTTGCCATGTCCGGTCTTGCTTTACTTGTGTTGGCAACACTGGTAAAAGACCTCTAACACCAAAGGTGGCAGAAACCGGGATTGAGAAACGATTCGCTCAACCCGGGATCCCTGTTTTCTTTCCGGATCACACGGTTTGCATTATTAAGTAAACCGTGTTGGTCCTTTTTCCCGATATCCATTATTCAAGGTTGGAAACCAGATTATGGTTGTTCCTTAGGTTTCCATAGAATACTCGTCCTGCAGACTGGAAGCTTCCATTAAATAAACCACAGGTTACCATGACCCTTTTTGATGACATTCTTTCACAATTCCCGGCAGATGTTCAAGACTCTATCCTTAAGATCTGGGACGCTTTGGGTCCCACGGAAAAGGAAGGCTTGCGGTCTGTGTTGGTAGGTTTTCCAACCGACACAAAATTGGTAAAAATGCTGGTCAAAATGTCCACAACGCAGGTCAGGCAGGCTATAGGACACAAAAACCGGGTGGTCATCGCAGGTCCGACCAATGTAGGGAAATCCACTCTTTATAATCTGTTGGTTCAAAACAAAAGTGACCTGGCGCTGGTGAGTCCACTGCCGGGGACCACGAAAGGAAACCAGCAGGCAGATGCAGCCTTGTTCATGGTGGTTGATACCCCCGGTGCGGATGCAGTCGGTCATTCGGGCGAACAGGAAAAATCTCTGGCAATGTCCGCTTCTGCCCAGGCAGACTTCCTGATCCTGGTTTTCGACGCCATCCAGGGTATCAAAAAGACCGAGCAGGATTTATTTAACGAGTTATCAGCGCTCAAAAAACCCTTCGTGGTGGTGCTGAACAAGATCGACCTGGTACCTGCCAGGGATCTGGCGGCTGTCATTTCTAATGCTGCCCGGAACCTGGGTTTGAAACCCGAACAGGTCATCCCGTTTGCTGCTATAAACGGTAGGAACCTTTCAAGGTTGCTGCTGGCAGTGGCAGCCACCGAACCGGGGATGGTTGCTGCCTTGGGGCAGGCATTGCCGGAATACCGCTGGCAGCTTGCCTGGCAAAGCATCATCCGTTCTGCTTCCATTTCTGCTACCATTGCCCTGGTGCCGCTGCCAGTCATCGATTTCATCCCGCTGGTGGTAACGCAGTCGATCATGGTGGTCAACATTGCCCGCATTTACAGCTACAAGATCACTCCAAAGCGTGCCAAAGAACTGGTGGCAACTTTTGGTCTTGGTTTCCTTGGTCGCACGCTCTTCCAGGAGCTGAGTAAGTTTGGCGGGCTCCCGGGATGGTTATTGAGTGCAGCCATCGCCTCATCTACAACCGTTGTCATGGGTTATGCAGCTGTGCGCTGGTTCGAAAAAGGCGAGAAGCTCTCCTCCGAAACTATTAAGAAACTCACCGGGAATATGACCACTTCTTTATTGGAATCCTTGAAAAATCTCGGAAAACGCAAACCTTCCAGGAAAGGGTTGCGCGAACAGATTACCCGCTCTCTGGAAAGCTCCCCTTTGTCCGACAGTCGAACAGAGTTTGAAGAGGAGGTGGAGTAAAAAAAACCAGTAAGATTTTTTTCAAGCTGATCTCTCCCCCATGTGACGGAGATTAACACTCCCCGGTCGATGGATGCAGCCAGTGGTTGTTTGTTGTAGAATGGAATTGAAGGATGGCTGTGGGTCATAAAGCCAGGCTTTGTGCTGCTTTGGTACTATTTCCATTCGTGGAAGGAGAAGATAATGAAACCAGAAATAACGGATATCTCTTATAGTACGTCGCTCACGTTTGAGCTTGTTACCCAATATGGTTTCCTGACATTGGGTGCGCCTATATTTCCTTCGCTGCGGAAAGAATCGATCTATCAAACCGACATGAACGCCAAAAGTGTATTGCTATTCTTTCAGTACAAATTGAGCGAACATATTATTGGTACTAAAGCTTCACTGCGGGATGATTGGGGAGTTCCCTATTACCGTTTCCTCATCCACCCGAAAAACAAGAACCAAAGACTCGAATTATTACTACATCTTGAGGAATTGAATCACCCGGTTTATTATGTCGCGCCTGAGTTCCATACCAAAAGCGGATTATACGAGTCCCTTATGCAAAAGACTGTATTGGATAATTCCACATTTTGGTCGCCAAGACAGATTGGACCCCTGGTGCGATCGGAAAGAAACATGCTTTCATATAAAAAAGACTCACTTTTTGGCATATTGGAACCAGAGAAACGAAAAGTAAGCGGAGCGATCAAAGGCATTGGATTACTCAGCGAGATTAAGTTAAAATTTGAAACGAACAAGGAAGTGAATGACAACAAGAGGCTGGTCAATTTAGGTGACCAAATGCTGGAAAATTATCTCAAAGTTTTCCACTCTTTCAAGGAGAAAAGATTAACAAGCAGTATTTGGAAGAACCGAGATCTTATTGATGCTCGAGATTACTTGAGTTTAATATCCATATTGCTGTACGACTGTTACGTTTATATCGTCGCGATGGAAAAACCGGTTTGGGATTAACCATGAAACTTAGATGAAAAGGAACAACCTGTGGAACGAATTACTTTAGATCAGATCAAGGAATTAGCACAGCAAAAGGCAGACCCATGTATTTCAATTTTCTTGCCTACACATCGTGCTGGACTGGAAACACAGCAGGACGCCATCCGCTTCAGGAATCTTCTTCGAAACGCGGAAAAGCAACTTCTTAATAGCGGGATGAAACCGCGTGAGGCGAGCGCATTAGTCCAACCAGCACAGAAACTGTCAGCTGATTCTTTTTTTTGGAACCATCAGCAAGATGGGCTGGCTGTATTTATAGCAGCAGATGATTTCCATTACTACCTCCTTCCATTACCAGTCGATGAACTGCTTATCATCTCGCATACATATTATGTCAAGCCTATCCTGCCGCTCTTCACAAAAAACGGTCATTATTTCATTTTGGCAATCAGCCAGAATGAGGTTCGACTATTTGAAGGAACTCGCTACGGTGTTGGTCAAATTGCCCTGCCTGATGGAATAACCGAAAATATGAAGGAAACCCTCAGACTCGATGAATCACAAGAAAATTTGCAGATGCACTCCGATGGTGGAGGCGGTACATTCCACGGGCAGGGAGCCGGCGATGAGGAACAAAAGATTTGGATCGAGCAATATCTCAACCTGGTGGATACAAGTCTCAAAGAAATCTTACGTGAACAAAACGCACCGCTTGTTTTGGCGGGTGTAGACTACTTGTTACCGATATTCCGCAAGGTTAGTGATTATAAGAATATCATGGAGGAAGGGATCACAGGAAACCCAGATCGTTTACGTCCTGAAGAATTACAGGAAAAAGCATGGCAAATTGTGGAAACATATTTTCAAAAAGAAACGAAAGAGATTTTGGAGGAATTTCAAAAACTCGCTGATACAAATATAGCGACAGATGACATCGAGAGAATTGTCACTGCCGCCTTCAACGGACGAGTGGAAAAACTCATCTTATCTATCGAGAATCAAATCTGGGGATCATTTGATCCGATTGATGGAAAAGTGATTCTCAGCATTAATGGTCAGAGTAAAACAAATAACCTCGCCCTTCTCGATTTCACAGCGCTGAATACTCTCAAAAATGGTGGGGTAGTCTGCGCTCTTTCCCAGGATGAAATGCCAACGGAATCGCCTGTCGCTGCTGTTTTCCGTTATTAGATTTGATTTTCGATTTGCAGCAGCAAAACCATAAGGAGACAAAAGAATGGACAAAGCAAATTTCACAATTGAGTTTAATAACGAAATTGATGAGATCAAGAAAAGCGAAAACGAATATTACACCCTTGCAGTGGATCGGATTAACAAACTGGCTGTGGGGCACAACGACATTTCAGGCGCTGCTGTAAATTTTAAGCAGCCAGCCAAAGAACATCAGACATCGTATATTTATGAAGTGACCATTGTTGTCTATATGGGATCAGATCATATCGCCGCGACTGAAAAAGGTGAGCACCTTCAATCCACACTGGATGGAGCCATGAAAGCTGTTGAAAGGCAAGTTCATGAACGCCGCAAACAACAAAGGAACTATTAAACATCCTGATCGAATACATGGGCGCTGAAGGAATATAATCTCTATGGCTAAAAGACAAATACCCGTCCCATCACCCTCCTCCCCAAAAAAGGAAGACCTGCAACCAGCAAAAGAGGTACGACCATGATCAAACCTATTTCCTGGCAATTTACATGCAAAACATGCGGCGGGCATCAATTGACCGTTGCCCGCGTTTGGACCATTTTAGCCGGACCGGAGAGTGAAACCTGGCAGGAATGGGGACCACTCAAGTCCGATCATACCTGGCGCTTTAAGTTCAAGGAAAAGATCGAGAATGAGAAAATCAATGACACCAGGCGATGGGACTTCACTGAGTATACAAAGGATAACTCTTCGTCCAGACCAGAAGAGTATGAAATTTTTGAACCGGAGGAAAACCCGGGAAATGACAAGTTTTATGTGAATTGCTCAAATTGCGATCGCGAGATCGAATTTGGCTGGTCACAACCCAATCGTCGTGGAGGCATTTTTCCTGTCGAATGTTCCGACTTTAATCCTGATGGAATCTGGCCGGAGCCAAGATATTTGGATTCCTGGCAGAAGAGGGGTTGGCTTAATAAGTGAGAGAATATGTCTGAAAATATACATAAAATTGAGATACATGGGTGTATCGTATGTTCTAGAACATTCAACGTACTTGTTGTGTATTCCCCGGATAGCAAGTTGATGGATTGCACCTTGACCAGCCCGGACGGTCACATCGTAGCGGATGAACATCAACCACTTGTCGCCTGTGATACCCACACCAAGGAGGAAATTGAGGTTGCTCATAAAAGATGGCTGTCAATGGACTTTAATTAATATGAGCAATCGGGGGAAAAAGATCTTCTATAAGAAGAACAAATTCACTGTCTGATCTCTCCCCCATATGGCGGAGATTAACACTCCCCGGTTGATGGATGCAACTGGGAAGTGTTTTTTATATGATTAAGTCACGGTGTAATTCCACGTGAGGATCTCCTGACTGGGATCCTGCCTTTTAAAACAATCGGGGAAAACACTGGAAAGGCATACCATAGATGGTAAAAGGTACAACCACTGAGGCGGAAAAGTTAGTCGAACAAGCCTTGAAGGATTCAGAACTGCGCTATCGACGCCTGTTCGAAGCAGCCCAGGATGGGATATTGATCCTGGACGCCCGCACAGGAATGATCGATGATGTTAATCCATTTCTTGTAAATATGCTTGGCTATTCACACGCCGAGTTAATAAAAAAGAAACTCTGGGAAGTGGGTGCTTTTACGGATATGGCTGCCAGCCGGGATGCCTTTGAGGTTCTGCAGGAGAATGAATACATCCGTTATGAAGACTTGCCGCTCAAAAGAAAAGACGGTCAGCTAATACAGGTGGAATTCGTCAGCAATGTTTACCTGGTGGGCGGCAGGAAGGTGATCCAATGCAATATCCGCAATATTACCGAGCACAAGCGCATCGTAGCCGCATTGCAGGAAAATGAAAAAACCTATCATTACTTGATCAATCAGAGCAAGGACGGTTTTTTTGTGATTGACTCTTCAGGTAAATTATTGATGGTTAATCAAGCCATATGTGATTCGCTGGAGTATAGCAATGAAGAACTCCTCAGCATGCACATCTGGGATATTATCCCTGAACTATATATGGATCAATACGAGGTCAGATTAAAAAAAATACTTGCAGGGATGAGTTTGGCAGAAAATGCCGAATACATTGTGCACGGGAAAAGTGGAAAGCCACATTATGTAGAGATTATCTCAGCTCCGCATTACAGTGGAAAAGAAATCATTGGTTTTCAAGGAATTGCACACGACATTACCGCACGTAAGCAGACAGAAGAAATATTAAAGAAAAAAGAATACATCCTCTCGCAATCCCAGCGTATTGCCCATATCGGAAGCTGGAGCTGGGATTTGACGGGTCCAATCGAATGGACAGCGGAGACCTATCGCATCTACGGTCTTTCGCAGGAAAATTTCACACCATCGATTGAGTCGCTTTTAACTCTCATTCATCCTGAAGATCGCTCTGCGATGCAGCGCTGGCTGAATGCCTGCAGGGAGGGACAATCTCCCGGTAATTTAGTTTATCGTGCGATCCTGCCCGACGGTTCCATCCGCTTCATCATCGGTAGCGGTGATTTGATATATGATGACGAGAAAAAACCTGTCCACATGGCTGGCACGGTGCAGGATATTACCGCACTCAAGAACACAGAGCAGAAACTCATCGATCTTGCGAAATTCCCTTCTGAAAGCCCATATCCTGTGCTGCGATTGGATAGGAATTGCATCATAATATATGCCAATACTTCAAGTGATGCGCTCCTGGATATGTGGGGATGTGCGGTGGGTGATTCTGCTCCTCATTTTTGGTGTGGTCTGATTGATCAAGTGCTTGTGAACATGGAAAGCAAAGCCATTGATGTTGAGTGTAACGAAAAGATCTACTCGATGATCGTCGCTCCCGTAGCAGAATCAGATTATGTGAATATCTACGGGTACGATATTACGGATCGAATAAAATCAGAAACTGCGCTTCAGTTGAGTGAATCCAAGTTCAGATCATACGTTGAAAATGCCCCCCTCGGATTGCTCATCGCTGATCAATCTGGATGCTATGTGGAAGGTAATAAAGCTGCGCACGAAATGTTGGGATACACGATGTCAGAACTCCTGCATTTGTCAATTCCAGATATTTTAGCGCCGCAATCACTGGAAGCAGGTTTGAAGCAATTTCAGAAAGTGGCAAAAGATGGTTTTGCAATTGATGAATTGATGGTCCGCCACAAGGATGGCTCGCAGTTCTGGACATCGGTCCTGGCAGTGAAACTGAGTGATGACCGTTTTATGGCTTATAGCCAGGACATCACCGAACGCAAGCAGGCGGAAGAAAGAATACAGAAGCAACTCGCACATCTCACCGCTATGAGTGCTATCGATCGAACTGTCGCCTCCAGCTTTGACCTGAATTTCACCCTTTCAGAAATTCTGAACAAATTACAAGCCGAGCTTGGGATAGATGCTGCTGATATTCTGATCTTTGATTCCAGTTCACAAATGCTGGAATTTGGCGTCGAGATCGGCTTCCGTACCGAAGCTGTTCGAAAGGCGAAAGTACGGTTGGGCGAGAGATATGCCGGACAAGCCGCCCTCGGGCGTCATTTGGTACAGATTCCTGATCTAAAAGATGAATCAGGTAACTTTCTCCTGACGGATCTTTTAAAAGGCGAGGATTTTGTCTGCTATTTCAGCGTTCCTTTAATTGCCAGGGGGCAGGTTGAGGGAGTACTGGAAGTTTTCAACCGCACCCCACTTGAGCCCGATACAGAATGGATGGATTTTCTCAATAACCTGGCTAGGCAGGCGGCTATTGCAATCGAAAATTCTTCGTTGTTTGAGAGCCTGCAACGATCCAATTCGGAGCTCAGCCTGGCTTATGATGCCACGATCGAAGGTTGGTCACATGCCCTCGACTTGCGTGACAAAGAAACCGAAGGTCACACATTGAGAGTCACGGATATGACCATGGCATTGGCACGCGATCTTGGCCTTCGTGAGGATGAATTGATACATGTCCGCTGGGGAGCGCTTTTGCATGATATCGGCAAGATGGGTGTTCCGGATAGGATTCTGCTCAAACCCGGCCCTTTGACAGCCGAAGAGTGGCTGGTGATGAAACAACATCCAGTCTTTGCCTACGAATTGCTCTCTCCCATCAGATACCTTCGTCAGGCACTGGATATTCCCTATTGCCATCATGAGAAATGGGATGGCAGCGGGTATCCACGCGGACTCGTAGGTACGCAGATTCCATTGATTGCGCGAATTTTTGCAGTGGCAGATGTTATGGATGCCATAACATCAGATCGCCCATACCAACCTGCCCAAACAAAGGAAGCAGCACTCGAATATATCCGAACATCATCGGGAACACACTTTGATCCACAGGTGGTGGATGTATTTATGAAACACATCAACCAGTTTTGATTTATCCCCCAAGTGACGGAGAAAAACACTCCCCGACCGATGGATGTGATCAATTGAGAACAACCGTACAATGATTAAAGTTTGAATTTGTCAAAACGTAAATCCAGGTAGATCCATCATAAAGGAGTTAAACAATGTCTGTAGCAAAAGTAACCGAGATCATCGTATCTTCACCAAAGAGTTTTGATGACGCCATCAAAGAGGGGATCACTCGTTCACGAAAAACACTAAGAAATCTGAAATCTGCCTGGGTACAGAACCAGCAGATCAAACTGGATAAAGAAGGTAACATCACCGAATACCGGGTCCAATTAAAGGTTACGTTCCTGATTGACGATTAGAACAGGAAAAACCCTGATTGTTTGCTTTCGAGAAGTAAACTCACATCAACCAGCGGTGAAGCCTTTTCCCCGCGCAAATCGAATCCTGGAAGAGGTCGGTTGGTTGAGATAATGCAAGTATTAAAAGGAGATTTCTGATGGATCCTACCTATCTTATTGTTATTGTTGTCCTGGTCCTGGTGGTGGTCGGCATTATTCTGGGACCAATCTTTATGAAGCGTAAGAATTCTCAAAAACTCCATGAAAAATTTGGGAGCGAATTTGATCGCACCCTGGAAACAACAGGAAGCGACAAGAAAACACAAAAAGAGCTCAATTAACGCATGGAACATGTTGAGACGATGAATATCCGATCACTTTCCATTGATGAGCGCGAACATTACCTGGCTGATTGGGCTGAGGTTCAATCCAAATTTGTGGACGAATCTGGGTAGGCGATCGGAGACGCAGACCGCCTGATCATGGAGGTAATGCAATTGCGGGCATATCCACTAGCCGACTTTGAACAGCGGGCAGCCGATATCTCGGTCAATTATCCCGACCTGGTCTCCAATTACCGGGCAGCCCGGGCTATCGCCCTCAAAAATGAACAAAACCAGGCAGATACTGAAGAATTGCGGCAGGCGATGATCTATTACAGGTCATTGTTCAATGAATTACTTGAGACAAAACCTGAAGTTTCAGCGGAGTGATAATCATGGGAGGCAAGAATTTTGGAGAGAGGATGAACACACTCTTCAGCCCGGAAGGGACCCGACATGATGAATACAGACCTGACGAAGTTGTTACTGGTAATGATCCCAAGGACCGACCCCTGGAAGATGTTCTTTTCCGCCAGGCACATCCGGAAGTGGTTTATGAACTTGTTGTTCCGAGCGATGATGAAGCAAGCCTTTTTCAGGAAACCACGCTGGTCGAGCTGATCACCAATCGCAACACAGTTGAGCTGCCAGTCCAGAAAGAAATTTTATGAAAGAAGTCCGTTTAACTGAAACATGGCAGGAAATCACTAATGTACCGTTCAAGAGGAGATTAAAATGATCAATTTTATTATTTGGATCCTGGTAGGAGCTGCTGTTGGTTGGGTGGCCAGTCTTATCATGCACACGAATAAACGCCAGGGACTGATCGCCGATATTATTGTGGGTATCGTGGGCGCATTCATAGGAGGCTACTTCCTTAGCCCCCTGTTCAATGTCAGCACGATCAACCAGGGCGATTTCAGCCTGCCTGCCCTTCTGGTGTCATTGGGAGGTGCAGTCATTTTGCTGGCGATCTCCAAATTATTCCGAAATGTAGGTGGTTTATTCGTGGTTCTTCTTATTCTGTTGATCATTTATACATATTACAGCTGCTGGACGCTCGAATCAACCACAGCATATTGCAGCGCTATCAGAGGCTTGCCATTTTTTCGCTGATCCCTCTTATACCTCCCCCAATTGGCGGGGACAACTGCTCCCCACCCGTCGGATGCTAACAGCCAGTTTGGGAGTATTTAAATAATTAAGATCATTCATATCAAATAAGTGAAGTGTTCGCAGGTGTGCCTAGCACACTTACAAACACAGCGATCTTCTCTAGATTATTGAGAAAAAACATAGAGGAGAGTTAAATAATAAGGAGAAGGCTATTGCCAGGAAAATCAAAGTCTAAGAAAGTTAAAAAGGACCTGTCATCAATTAAATCCTCCCACCATTCAATTGGTAAGGGAACAGGGCATGGCAGCAAAGGTAGCTCCGGGCAAAACGTTCAAAAGCAGGTATGGTCTGGAAGTTCCAAAACAAAAAACTCCGGTTGTTTGCCAAAGCTTTTTATGCTGACCCTGCCTCTCATTATCATTGGGTCAACCATGTTTCTTGGAAAATAAAAGTTGATCCATAAATATCTATCAAATTAAGTAGGAGAAAAACTCCATGTTTCCTATCGGTGATGATGATTCCACTCGCAAGACTTTTCCCGTAATCACGTATATCTTGATCGCTATCAACGTCCTGTTTTTCTTTGTCGAGATGTCCGGTGGTGACGCTTTTATTGGGAAGTGGGCTTTTGTTCCCAGCCGCTTCCTGGCTAATCCCATCGGGGATCTTCCTACGCTCTTTACATCCATGTTCATGCATGCCGGCTGGCTTCACCTGGGTGGCAACATGCTTTACCTGTGGATATTTGGAGATAATGTTGAAGACCGTTTTGGCCATGTCAAGTTCACGATCTTCTACCTGGTCTGTGGATTGGCAGCAACTTTTGCTCAATTGGCGTTCAGCCTGTCCTCAAATATTCCAAATCTGGGCGCATCAGGGGCTATCGCAGGGGTTCTGGGTGCTTATCTATTGCTTTTCCCTTCGGGAAAAGTCAAGGTATTGCAGGGCCAGAGAGTGATCCTGGTACCATCACTGATCGTTATCGGGCTCTGGATCGTACTACAGGTATTCAGCAGTATTGGGTCCATTACCGCAGCCGCAGATACGGGTGGAGTCGCCTACATGGCTCACGTCGGTGGATTTCTGGCAGGGATCGTGCTAACCTTTTTCCTGCGTGGGAGCAGCAACAGACAGCGCTTGGTTGGTTAGCGATCATTGCGTTTTTTACAGTTAATGTATTTTTTGAGAGCATCCCCTGTTGGTTAATGTATTCATGAAATATTTTAACCAGGTTTGGACTCTCCCCCATAACACGGAGAAAAACACTCCCCAACTGATGTCGGTAAATGATTACAAATCAGAAGTTATTATATTTCCATTCAATTAAAGAGGAGAACCAAATGAACAATCTTGGACGAATACCAAGTAAATTGCTGGCAGGGGTTACAGTTCTTGTGATCACGCTGCTCGCAGCCTGCACCCCGAGTTCAACAGTAACCTTCTGCCATGCCACCGGTGATGCGACGAAACCGTACGAAGAAATTACTGGTATCGCTGTTGAATTGAAAGAACATCTTGATCATCCCAACGACTTTCTCCCAGCACCAGCTAATGGCTGTCCGACCAACCTGGTGGTGGTCAGCGACGGTAAGATCTCGATCTGCCATGCCTCTGGAAACAAAACTGATCCTTATAACGAGATCACGGTAAGTGTAAATGGCTTGAATGGCCATGGCAATCATATTGATGATATCCTTCCGGTACCAGAGGGAGGTTGTCCTGCAAATCTGGTGGTCAGCGATGACGCAATTTCGATCTGCCATGCCACTGGCGACACGGAGGTTCCGTACGAAAAACTCTCAGTCACCAGTGCCCAATTGACTGAGCACAGTAACCATCCCACCGACATCTACCCTGCACCAGCAAATGGTTGCCCAACCAGTCTGGTGGTGATCAGCAACGGCAAGATCTCGATCTGCCATGCCACGGGTCGCGAGACAAACCCTTATGACGAGATCACTGTGAGCGTTAATGACTTAAATGGTCACGATACACACAAAGGCGATATCGTACCAGCGCCAGAGGTCGGTTGCCCAACAAGTCCGTTGGTGGTCACAGATTACAAGATCACGATCTGCCATACCGCGGGCATCGAATCTAATTCTTATAATGAGATCACGGTGAATATAAACGGTATGAATGGGCATGGTCAGCATGCCAATGATATTTTCCCGGTACCAGAAGGTGGTTGCCCAGTCAACCCGGTGGTGGTCAGCGATGGCAAGATTACAATCTGTCATGCCACCAGCAGCACTAATAATCCCTATAATGAGATCACTGTAAGTGTTAACGGCTTAAATGGTCACAGCAAACATTCCGGCGATATTATCCCTGCTCCAGAAGGCGGTTGCCCAACAACAAAACAATAATTCTTGTTATAGGCAATGATCAGGTTGAAGAAAGCGGCTGGAAACAGGTTCGCCTCTTTCTTCAACACCAGTCTGGAAACAACTATCAACGATCAGAAGTACAACCCTTGTATTGGGAAACGACAGCCTCCCCCGACCATTCTTTTTTCAATCTCCCCCATATGGCGGAGAAAAACACTCCCCAAGCGATGGATGCAGTTGGAGAGTGGGTGGTGTAATATGAATTAACGGTCTGAAATGGACTTCTCGGTCGGCAGGTTCCCAATCCGGGGAACGGATGACCAAATTCAAAAGGAGAAATATCATGTGGACAATCATCATAATTCTATTCATCTTGTGGCTGCTTGGCGCTTTCGGGGGCAGAGTTTTTTCGGGCTTTCCAAAAACTGGTAACTGGGTTCACACCCTTCTGGTGATCGTGGTCATTCTGATTATCTTAAATTTGTTAGGTATCCTCTGAGTTCGCTTATTACCATGATCAGAAAGGCAGCCTAAAAGACTATCTCTCTGACCATTGTAGACAAGAGGTGTTTTTCATAATTCCTGGTTCAGTTTTATAGGCAGGAGGCCGATTAAAATGAACAAACAAAGAATAGGTTCACTGGCAGTCATACTGGTTGTAACCCTATCATTGGTTGGGCTTACAACCAACGCAGCTGCAAGCCGGTTGGCAGCCTCGGCGCCGAGCCTTGGAGAGGCTGCAAATTATTCGGTCTTGGGTGCTACAGAAGTCACCAATAGCGGTGCAACGACCGCAAACGGTGCAGTAGGTGTCAGCCCGGGTACCTCTATTGACGGGGGTATCACCGCTGGCGGTGGGATCCATTCCAATGATACCAGCGCAATCAATGCAAAAGCTGCTGCCCTCTCTGCTTTCGGCGTACTGGGTGGCCAGGGACCTGGTTCTACAATTGGAAGTGATCTGAGCGGCCAATCCCTCGTCCCGGGTGTATATACCGTACCGGGAGTGTCATTACTGTCTGGAACTCTCACCCTGAATGGTGAGGGTGTCTATATCTTCCTGACCAGTGGTTTACAAGCAAGCGGCTCGGTCACTCTGATCAATGGAGCCAGGGCTTGCGAAGTTTACTGGCATGATACCAGCAGTGTGAATATTACCGGCTCATTAAGAGGAACGGTCATTGCCCTCACCAGCATCACCTTCGGGACTGGCGCTTCATTGGATGGCCGCGCCCTGGCGCTCAATGGGAATGTGACTTTGCTTTCCAACACCTTCACTGGTCCATCCTGCCCTGCTGCCGCAACAGACGAACCTGTCGTTACAGACGAACCCACAGCAACAGACGCACCAGCGGCTGATAATACAACCGTACCAGCTGCTGCCAGTACAACCGCACCTGGAACAACCTCTACGCTCTTACCGGCTATCCAGAATGTTCCCTCCGCTGGCGGGGGACCCATACAAAATGAGGCATTCCCCTTGGGTATGTTGATCATTGGTGGTTTCAGCATTATTGGTTTATACATCGGTGTTCGGGCATACCGTCGTACCCACTAATTAACAACAGTTTTTTGCGGGATATATGAGAAGTTCCACACGCCGAAACCTGCTCAAATATCTCTTGATAATACTGGTAATTGCAGCAGAGCTTGTGGGATGCGGAAACAAGGAGACGGGAGAGGTGTTTGGAGGGCTGATCCCGTCTCCGAACTTTAATTCGACATTAACGCCAAACAGAACCGCAACGCGAACTTATCCACCTACAACCACGCAAACAATACCACCGACAACCACCATCTTTGTTCCTGGCCCCCTCTTTGATGCAAATCTTGACATAAAGGCTGGGCCAGTGGATGTACCGCTTCAGCTTCTGATCCCATCCCTTAATATCAATATCCCCGTAATGGGGGTCGGTCTCACACCGTGGAATGTGATGGATGCGCCAACGGGCTCAGTGGGCAGCTCCTTCTGGTATATGGCGTTCTGGTATCGCGGCAGCAGTATTCCGGGGGAGGTCGGGACAGCCACAATAGCCGGGCACATTACCGACCCGCTTGGAAAACCCGGGGCTTTCCGTTACCTCTCGAACCTTAAAGCGGATGATGTGATCATCATCCACGATAACATCACCTCCATTGATATGCTCTTCATTGTTGATGAGGTCAGAACCATCACGTTCAAGGAGTCGTCTGATCCTGCCATCCTGACCCTTATATTTGGTGCCGGACCGATTGCAGGGAAAGAACCGCAACCATCCTTGGATGGAAAAGCCCACCTGACATTGATAACCTGCTCGCCAAATAAAGTAACCTTTGAGTTTGATGAGCGCACCTTGATCTTCGCAACACGGATCAATTAAATTACAAGAGAAAGAATGGAAAATCAACCCACTTCGAAACCGTATGACTGGACATTCCGGAGAGTTATGGGGGCGACCCTTATACTGGTTTTAATCGCCCTTACTTTCTGGCTTCTTTTTCGGTTCTACCAGGTCGTTTTCATCCTGTTCATCTCAATCTTGATGGGTACAGTGATCAGGCCGATTGTCAACTGGTTTTATCAACGTGGTCTTCCCCGGATTGCTGGGATCATCCTGGTTTATATCCTGCTGCTTGCCCTGCTGGTTGGATTTGTTCTTTTGTTATTCCCGATGATCATCGAACAGGGCACAAAGATGGTGGATACATTTCCAGCGTATTACCAGGGCTTGCGTCAATGGTTGACCTCTTCTCCCAATCTGTTGCTTGTGCGCCTGGGAAACTTTCTGCCGTGGTCATTAACAGGGTCCCAAACCGTTCAGCAGACCGGAGAGCAGGTATTGGCATCAGCCGAACAAGCACTGGATTACATTGCCCTGGCAATCAATGTCGTCTTTATTACGATAACAGTACTGGTTTTGACCTTTCACTGGTCGCTGGATGGCCCGCGAGTGATCCAGTCCTTGTTAACGCTGATTCCAGCAGATAGACGCGAGAGTATCCAGGAACTGGTTACAGCCATGGAAAGCAAAGTGGGTTTTTACATTGCCGGGCAGGGGGTGTTATGCCTGATAATCGGTGTCATGGCTTTGGTCGCATACCTGCTAATCGGTTTGCCAAATGCACTTTTGCTGGCTCTCCTGGC
>DATEUN010000011.1:0-52049 GCA_035283125.1 Anaerolineales bacterium | reverse complement strand
CTCATAACCCGGAGGTCAGTGGTTCGAATCCACTCCCCGCTACTTTTCATCAACCATAGCCCCAAAGGCTATGGTTTTTGCTGTAATTAGAAAACTGCGATAGTGAATAACAATCACACATAAGATAATTGAAGTGAACCTCTGATTTCGAGTACGCAACTTCAAGAAGAATTCAAAAAGGTTTTTCAATTCAAATCTGAAGAAGGTTTATGATATCGTTTCCTTTATTCTTATCAGCATATCCTTTCTCAATAAGATTATTACGAAGATTCCTTAAAAAAATAAAATGATATAAAGCCGTGACATTCCCACTAACTAAACTCATATATGTACCGATGGATTACACCATGGTGTTGGATCCACATATATTAACATGGACAAGGTAACTATTTCATCTCAAATTTAATAATACCCTCACTCACCAAAAAACTTATTATTCCATAATGTATATTACGTACTTCCATTTATGGAAAGCTATTCATCTTTATTCATAATTACTAGGTTGATATCATCTCATTAAACCAAACATGGGCTGCTTTGAAGATGCCATAGTTGGTAAGGGTGAAACTACCCTCTTAAGACTAAATATTTATTGAGCTACCTTCGATTCCCTCTGCTGCTTCCATTAAGACTTCGCTTAATGTTGGATGTGCATGCACGTTGCGTGCGATTTCATTCGCGGTTAGTTCCATTGTACGAGCCAGCGTGAGCTCGGGGAGCAACTCGGTCACTTCTGGACCTATCAAATGAGCGCCCAAGATTTCTCCATATTTTTTGTCCACCACTAATTTGATCCAGCCATTGGTATCTGCCATCCCTAGTGCCTTGCCATTTGCCTGGAATGGGAAGCGACCAATCTTCACATTGTAGCCACGTTCCTTAGCCTGAGTTTCGGTTAACCCAAATGACGCCACTTGTGGTTGGCAGTAAGTAGCCCTTGGCATCATTTCGTAATTGAGGGTGATAGATTCAAAATTGGCGATATGTTCAGCTGCTACAATGCCTTGCGCTGATCCAACATGAGCCAGCATTAATTTTCCTGTAACGTCACCAATTGCCCAGATACCCGGCACATTGGTCGCCATTCGTTCATCGATCTCAATAAATCCTTGTTCGTTCATTTTTATTCCCAATTCTTCCAACCCCATTCCTTTGGAATTAGGACGGAAGCCGATTGCAACAAGTGTTTGTTCAGCTTCAAGGGTCTTTGTTTGGCCGTCGACTGACACATCCACCCTGACTCCCGATTTAGTATCAACAACAGATTCGACCTTGTGACCAGTCAGAAAGTTGATTCCGCGTTTCTTGAAGTTCTTCTCCAATTCCACACTTACTTCTTCATCTTCAAGCGGGACCAGGTGCGATAACATCTCAACGATGGTCACCTTCGCACCATAGGCACTCCAAATGGTGGCAAACTCCACACCGATCGCTCCTGCACCAATGATGATGACGCTTTTCGGTAACGTTTCCTGCAGGATGGCTTCCCAATAGGTAAGGACTTTCCTCTTATCCACAAGCCAGGTTGAAGGAATTATGGATGAAGCTCCAGTCGCTATAATAACATTCTTGGTGGATAATTTTGTTTCTTTGTTGTCGGCACCCATAACTGAAATTGAATTAGCTCTTTCCAGATGTGCTGTTCCCATGAAAACATCAATTTTATTCTTCTTCATCAGAAAAGACACACCCTTGACCAACCTATCTGACACATTTCGGCTTCGTTTGACCGCTGAACTGAAATCCAGTTTAAGATTGTCAAAGGAGAATCCGAATTCCTTGCTTTGTTCACGCAAAATATGAGCCACCTCGGCATTTTTGAGCAGTGCTTTCGACGGGATGCAACCCATATTCAAACAAACACCCCCCAGAAATTGTTTTTCGACAATCGCGGTTTTCAGTCCAAGCTGTGAAGCCCGAATAGCAGCTACATATCCACCCGGACCTGCTCCGATCACGATAACATCGTATTGATCAGGCATAATAATCTCCCTTTGATAAACATGAATAGGGACTCTATATGACCCGAGTGTTGATTTCACACACTCAAGTTTTTTTCATCAGAGTCCCTTGTCCATTATTTACTAAAGTCAGTTGATCCCAATATTTCAGCGTTATGCTATTACAGCCAAGAGATACTGAAGAATCTCATTCATTGTGTTGAGATGTCCCATATCTTTTTCGGGAATGTCTATGTGCATGCGCTCACACAAAGCAATAAAGAAATTTAGGGAATCGAACGAATCGATATCAAGATTTTCCCGCAGGTTGTCATCCATGCTTAGCGCACTGGGATTGGAACCTGGAGCAACTTTCGTCAGTTCCTCAATAATGATCTGTTTTAGTTCGATTTCGTTCATAGTTTTTCTACCTCCTGCAGGTTGCGGTTCAATGCTTCCAGGAACAAACCGCCTTTGTGACCGTCGGTTGCGCGGTGATCACCAGCCAGAGTGGCAACCAACACCGGGCGGACGCACAATGCGCCATTTAAAGCCCAAGGTTGCTGAGTGATCTTTCCCAATCCCACCAGAGCTACCTGGGGTGGGTAAATGACGCCAAAGACTTTCTCCACTCCTCGGTCACCAAGGCTGGTTACGGTGACAGTGGCATCAGTCAATTCGGAAGAACGCAGGCGGTTCCCACGCGTACGGACGATAAGATCGTTCATTGCATCGCGCAGCTCGTCTAAACTCTTCATGTCAGCATCATGGATAGCAGGGGTAAGCAATCCTCCCTGTCGTAAAGCTATGGCGAAACCAATATGGATAGCTTCGCTGACCTGGTGACTGCCGTCAATCCAAAATCCGTTCAGCTCGGGAACCTCGGCAAGCGATTTAGCTACAGCTTTGAGCAGCAACACCACCGGCAGTAACCGATCACGAATTGTGCGCTTGAGGTTCTCCTCCTCCAGCCATCTCAGGGAGTTCGTCATATCGATAGCGGTTTCCATGTAGTAATGAGGAATCTCCCGGTTGGATTTGCTCATCGCTGCAGCGATAGCTGAACGCATGGCAGTCTGGAAATCAACTTTCTTTGTCGCAGATTGTTGTTCTCCTTCTGTTCCAACCGACTGATGAAAAGGTTGCAGCTCATCTCGTTGAAGGGCTGATATAACAGGTTCCATCTCAGGAGCAGGTGTTGTTTTCTGGGCTTGTGCAGCCTTTTCTATATCAACACGTTGAATCGCTCCTCCAGGACCTGTGCCTTTTACTTGCCGGAGATCAATTCCCAGCTCGATTGCCATGCGGCTCGCCAAGGGTGAGATTCTTACTCTACCACTGGTTTTAGGAGGTTGAGCTATTGCAGCTCTAAACTCTTCTGCCATCTTCTCAGCAGAAAGTTTTCCTTCCTCCACCATAACCATCTGGGGGATTTTCTCAATCTTCACAGGTTCAGATGGTTTCTTACTAGTCGGAGCCTCGGGTGTAGGAGATGGCTTTGATTTACCGAATTCCTCCTTCGAAGAGATGGTTGCGAGCACTTGACCGACCGGGACTTCCTGGCCGGTTTGGACGAAGACTTGATCCAAGATGCCATCTTCAAAGCATTCGATCTCGATGACACCTTTCGCTGTCTCAACAGAAGCTATGATATCGCCTCGTTTGACTGAATCACCCGGTTTTTTCATCCATTCGACAAGGGTACCGGCATCCATGTCAGCACCTAGACTTGGCATTTTAAATTCGTTCATCATTGCACCAACTTTCTGATAGCATCTACAATGGTTTCATGTTGGGGGACAGCTGCTTCCTCCATATGCTTGGAATAAGGCATGGGGACCTCAGACGCACAAAGTCGATCCACAGGACGATCCAGGTCATAGAACAGATTCTCCTGAATACGGGAACTGATCTCAGCAGCGAGACTTCCGCTTCGCCAGCCTTCTTCCACGATCAGCACCTGGTGAGTCTTAACCACAGAGCCGAAGATTGTCTCATTGTCCAATGGCCGCAAAGTGCGTAGATCGATCACCTCAACGTCAATGCCTTCTTTGGAAAGTGTTTCCGCAGCTTTCATGGACCTTGGAAGGCAGGAACCATAAGTGATAAGGGTTACATCTTTTCCGGATCTCCTAACCTTGGCATGGTCAATATCCACCGGTTGTGGTGGATCTGGAACCATTTCTTCGATATTGTACATAACCTGTTGTTCAAAGATAAGGATAGGATCCGGATCCTCGAGAGCAGGCCAAAGCATACCGCGCATATCTTCCACTGTACCCGGCGCCAGGATTCTAATCCCAGGGATATGTGCATACCATCCTTCAAGGCTGTGGGCATGCTGTGCACCGAGTTGTCGTCCAGAGCCTGTAGCCATACGAATGACAACTGGAACATTGAAGAGTCCGCCTGACATGTGCAGTATAGTGGCAGCGGTATTCAGGATCTGATCCAAAGCAAGAAGACTAAAATTGACTGTCATAATCTCAACGATCGGACGCATCCCATTCATACTTGCGCCAATACCGATACCAGCAATGGCTGACTCACTGAGAGGCATATCGCGGATCCTTTCAGGACCGAATTCATCAAACAAGCCTTTACTGACAGCAAAGCAACCACCGTAGCGACCAACGTCTGCTCCCATAAGAAAGCAGCGATCATCGCGAAGGAGAGCTTCGCGTATGGCTTGCCGCATCCCTTCGCGGTAAGTCATTTTTACCAGCTTCTGAGGTTCTACATTCACTTTCTGAGGTTCTGCAATAACGTTCTGATACTCTGCAATCATGGCTGGCTCCTTTCAGTGTAAACAAAGCGGGTAAGGTCCTCCAAGGATTCCCAAGGAGAAGCTTCCGCAAAATCGACTGCATGTTGTATAGTCTCAGCCACATCCTTTTCGATTGCCTGAATGTCTTCATCCTTAATCAATTTTTTATCCTTGAGGTAGTTCGTGAAAAGGATGATGGGGTCGCGTTTTTTAGCTTCTTCGACTTCAGCCTTATTTCGATATAATTCGGCATCAAACATCGAATGTGGGCGGAAACGGTAGGTGATGGCTTCTATGAAGTATGGACCTTTGCCTGAACGCAGATAGTCACAGGCTTCACGGGTAGCTTCCTCCACTGCCAATACATCATTTCCGTCCACCTGGACAGACTGGACATTGTAACTGGCGGCTTTTTCTGCCAGGTTCGTGTTCGATTCATGATACCGCAATGCGGTTCCCATACAATACAAATTGTTTTCAACAACGAACAGGGTTGGTGTTTGCCACAGCGAACCTAAGTTCAGCGATTCGTGGAATTCACCTTCAGCCACTGCACCTTCACCAAGGAAACATACGGTCACATTCGGCTTATTTTGCATCTTGTCAGCGAGGGCAATTCCCACTGCTAAGGGCAGGTGACTGCACACGATGGCGTTACCACCAAAAAAACGTTTGGTTTTGTCGAAGAGGTGCATCGATCCTCCCCGACCACGAGAACAGCCGTTCAGCTTACCGTACATCTCTGCCATGATCACATCAGCGCTGACCCCCCGAGCCAAAGCATGTCCATGCTCTCGATAAGTGGCAACGACCGAGTCTTCCGGGTTTAGTGATTGCATAACCCCAACTGCGATGGCTTCTTCGCCAATATACAAATGTAGAAATCCTCGAATCTTAGTGGCTTGATATAACTCTGCGGCTTTTTCCTCATATCGTCGGATAAGCACCATTTCGTGCAACAAATGATGCAGGTGCTCGCGCTCATTTGATTTCTTTTTTGTTGGTGAGTCCTTTATTTGTGTATTCATTGTTTTTGTATTCATCCCGATGTCTCCAGTGTGGACGTATCACCCTCGGGCAATCCAAGCTCGCGGGATTTAAGCAGTCGGCGCATGATCTTGCCGCTGCGGGTTTTGGGTAGATATTCAACAAACTCTATTTCCTTCGGGGCTACTGCAGAGCCCAGTTTTATGCGACCAAAGCCCAATAAGTCGGTTTTCAGTTCTTCGCATGGGGAGATCCCAGGTTTAAGGGCAACAAAAGCTTTAACCAGTTCACCAATAACCGGGTCGGGTTTTCCAATCACTCCCACTTCTGCTACAGAAAAGTGCTCCATCAAGGCACTTTCGACTTCGAATGGTCCTACCATATGGCCAGCCGTCTTAATGATATCGTCCGCTCGACCGATGAACCAGTAATATCCATCCTCGTCGCGTTCCGCCAAGTCGCCGGTAAAATACCAACCATCGACGAAACACTTGTTATAACGAGCCTCATCGTGAAGGTAACCACGGAACATAGAAGGCCATCCAGGTTTAAGTGCCAGTTCACCTTCAACGGAAGAATTTTCCTCTATAGTGACGTTACCATCTCCGTCGCGATGAAGAATAGCTGCTGTAATTCCTGGCAAAGGACGACCCATCGATCCAGGCCGGACATCCTGGCTACAATAATTGGAAATCATGATCCCACCAGTCTCAGTCTGCCACCAGTTATCATGAATGACAATATTGAGCACATCCTTACCCCAAACAACCGCCTCGGGATTAAGCGGCTCACCAACACTAGCTGCGAACCTGAGGTGGCTCAAGTCATAAACCTCTTGAGGTTTTATGTCCAGACGCATAAGACGACGAACAGCTGTGGGTGCTGTGTACCAAACTGTCACTTTCTGATCTTGTAAAATGCGATACCAACGGTCGGCATCAAATTCTGCTTCATCTACGATGTTGGTAATGCCATGTAACAATGGAGCAATGACGCCATAAGATGTTCCTGTCACCCAACCCGGGTCTGCTGTACACCAAAAGATATCATTAGGGTGTAAGTCCAGTGCATACTTTGCGGTCATGTAATGTACCAACACCGCTTGATGAACATGTATGGCACCTTTTGGCATGCCTGTCGTTCCGCTGGTGAAGTGAAGACAGGACATATCTTCAGGGTTTGTCGGAGGTATGGTGAATTCAGGTGAAGCCTTTTCCATAAGCTGCGGCAATGAATAAACATTTTCTGCCAAGTCCTCATCTATATCAGTGATCAGAACTGCTTTCAACGCAGGCAAACGTTCCCAAATTCCCACTATTTTTTTCTTGTATTGCATCAGGGTTGTGACCAGCAACTTGGCATCCCCGCGGAAAAGGCGCTGATAAATGGGTTCTGGTCCGAAAGCCGAGAAAAGGGGACAAAAGACACTGACATTCTTCAATGCCCCCAAGGCAGTGATATAAAGGGAAGGTATTCGGCCAGCCAGAACTGCCACACGATCCCCCTTACCCACTTCGAATGAACGCAGGACATTGGCAAAGCGGTTCGTATCTTCCTTTAATTGGCGGTAAGTGAAATCTGTTACCTCGCCATCTTTTCCCAGCCAACGGAGGGCGAGGTGATCGCGATTTGCTCCGTTTGCATGGCGGTCAACCGCCTCGTGGGCGATGTTGATACCTCCGCCATTGGGAAGGCCATCCAGTTCCTTGATAATTTGGTTCCAATTGAATTCTGCACAGGTATTTTCGTAATTCTTTAAAATAGGTGGGACTTTCCATACGCTTGGATCCTTTTTAATATTTTCAAAATCCACGGTTCCTCCTTTCAAAAAAAACCTCAATTTAGCAATCGGACATTATTTGTATGGTAGATTCGTCCGTTCGAAAGAAGTATTAAGGTCCTTTGGCGTATGACCTATTCAATTGTTAAAGAATTCTTACCCAACCTTCAGATCCTGGAAATCCTGCAAACTCCGGGAGTCTTGAGAAACAATTTAGTTAAGGTGAAATTTATAAACAGTCCTTCCGAGGTCAATAAATAAAATAATCCGAGGTGCGGGATAAGAGTAGTATGAGGATCGATGCTGAACTTATGAAATCGATCTGGTTTTATATTCATACCTTTTAAGGTTCCCATCTTATTGAACCTAAATAGATTATTCCTCGATAATATTTCTGAGTCCTAGACATAAGAGGACCTGATAGTTTTTGAATGATGAATCGTTAATAACTGAATATCCAAATGTATTTATTCAACCTTGTACATAACTTTCGTTAACATCCCATCAGTTATAGAAACAAAAACTGTAGATATCATGTCTACGGCTCCGATGAAATGCAGCCTAACTATCTGTAATTAAGACCGTTTTTGTTCTGGCTGCTGTGATAATTGATTGTGAATAATTTCATTATAGAGCGGTTTTCTATTCACCTATTGTGTATTTCTTCCGTGGAAAGGAGTGATATTTATCATATCTCTATAGAAATAGAACTGACAATATACGCAATTAATGATTTACGCAAGACTGAATACTTTCCTAGAAAATAAAATACATTATTCCAGGGTAGTCTTGTAATAATTAACTAATTCATAACTATTGTGGAAATTAAGTTGCAAAAGAATTGTATTTTCTAACCATAGCTATATTCAAATATATGTTGGCGAAATCAAGTGAAACCAAGTATTGTTCATATCTTAAAGACAATCTATAAATTAGTCTTCAAAGAATGCCAGTAGACCCTGAAAACAATGTCGACCCACCTTATGGCCAACATCATCAGTGCAAAATGATATATTTGCTCCCATGGATTCTAGAGATTCTGCCATTGCGATGCTCTTGGAAATGGGAACCATTTCGTCCTGGTTACCATGCGCAATAAAAATCTTTTTATTATGCAATACCTGTGAAGCGGTAAAATCCCGAGTATTCGGAATTTCTGGTAAAAATCCTGCCAAAAGGACTGTCTTGGCGATCCTTTTTGATCTAGACAATAAGAATGAACTTGCCAGTGCTGCACCCTGGCTAAAACCCATAATATCAAAAGAATCAACCGGAATTCCAGTATTACCACTAAAACTATCTAACATTTTCTCAATAAATGATATTGCAGGAGTAAATTCATTGATATCTGGTGTGTCCCAGGTTTTTGATAATTCAATATTCCTCCATGAATAACCTTTTGTTCCTGCTTTATAAATGCCACGAGGAGCAATAACCCAATAATTCAAAGGAATGTTTTCAGAGAAGATCCACATGGAGTTTTCATCCCCCGTCCAACCATGCAAGAGAACAATTAGATGATGGGAAGATCCAGGTAGACCTTCCCGCAATCGAACTGTAATACCAGAAAATTCCATCAACTTTGTATTAACTGTCATAGACTTACCCGGTTATGTTACTAACATTCTCACAAATTTAAATCACGAATAATCCATTTCAGATTTACCAATGAACCAGTACCAATTCAATCAACTTTGTCTTTTATTGCTCTGCGGATTTTTCGATTTAATGTACCTGACCATCCTGTCTTTTGGTGAAGCTCCTCAAGCATTTCATCCACTGCTACTTCACCTATGCGCACTAATTCATGTACATCAACATTGTCCAACAATCCAATATGACCCACTCTGGGTCTAATAACGACATCAGGAGAATCAATTTTCAACCTTAAATCTGTCAGCATCCTCCCGCCTGCATCAACTGATAGCAGGAAAATATTGAGTGCTTGAGCCAATCTTGTTTTCTTAATCCGCTCAATAATAGGTGAAGGAATCAAATTAGGGATGCTAATACCTTTCAATTCAATTTCCGGATCCATTAAAGGAGACAGAACTACTGCCACTATTGGAAGGTTTTTATTCAAGTAACGAGCTACTGAGACAGGAACCGGATTCAATACACCTCCATCCACCAAAACTCTTTTTTCAAAATGAAATGGAGGAAGTATTCCCGGTAAAGCTATTGTCGCTTGAACAGCATCAACAACCTTTCCCGAATCGATAACTACTTCCTTGCCCGACTTGATATCCACTGCAGTAACTGCACATGGAATTTTCAAGTCCTCCATCCTGGTATCTCCAAAATAGTGGTCAAGTAGTTCGGTAAAACCACTGATTCCCAGAAGTGAGGGACCATTATGTGCCCCACGATTCCAAAGTTTGGACTGATCAGATTCAGCGAAAGTTTTTTCCATTTCATCGGTAGTAATACCTGCGGCATAACAGGCTGCAATTATCCCTCCTGCACTCGATCCAGCTATAGCTTCGATTCTGAAACCTTCCCTTTCAAGGCCGCGAATAACGCCAATATGTGAATTTCCCCTTGCGCCTCCACCTCCCAATGCCAGAGCAATTTTCATATTCCCTCCCCAATAAGACTTTAATATTGTATATTGGTATTATCAGATTATATCGTTGTTAATCAACTTAAAAGATGGAACCTAAATTAACTGAATCAATTGAAAGTTCATCACCTATCATAACAAGATCTGTAGCAGCCAATCTGAATGGGAATTATTGTGAGAATTTCATAATACCATCCTGGCAGAAGGTCTTATTGGAAATATTAAGTATTTTGCCACAAGGTATCTCCCGCAATATCATAAGCAGATTTCAATCATTTACAGGTTTACCTCAAGAATACCTGCAATATTTCTCATTAAGTGAACTGATAAATAAAAGACTAGATGACTATGCGCAAGTTGAAGATAAATATGATTGCATCACCGTTGGATCAGGTCTTGGAGGTGCTACAAGTTACCTTTCAACCTTGTTGGGAGGTCCTTTCCTTCCGCAAGCTTTTGTTTTAACGTTGAAAGGTGGTTCAAAAAAAGGTTCTGCGAAGGATTATTTAGATCGATCTCTTTCTGACGCCTTGAGAATCTCCCGGGAAAACCCTGGAATCATCACCATTCAACATTTCGACCCAATTCACGATGGTTGGTTGACCAAATATGTCAACCACTTAAGACTCAAACTGGTTTCCCTCCCTATAGAATATAAAATATTTATTCGTAAATACCTCAAACCTGGTGGCACGGTGCTTTTTCTGGACTGTGGTGCTCAATGGTTACGCAACAAGGTTGGTGAATATAGTTTTTTCCAGGTCGGAGGTTGGGGTGATATACCAGCTGAAGAATACCTGGAAGGCAGCCCGCGTATTGAAGAATACTGCACCCAAAATAATTTGAATAGCTCCAATTGGAAATTAAATGAATTTCCTTTGGCATTTGGCCCGGAATCTGAGTGGGGAGCTGAACCCAAACTTGCGAATGAAACAGCTGCATTTTGCCAGGAAGAAGGTTTCAATTTCATCAGAATCAGCCTACCTCACCCGCATGACTTTTCACAGCTAGCTTTTGAATCTGCCGAATACGTGATCAAAAAGAATGGCAGTAAGCCAGCTGGAGTCATCATTGAAACATTCACTCAATTTGATACCCAAGCAGCAATTCGTTCCAGCTTATTACCATTATGGCTAATTTTCAATACGAAAGACAGTCTAAATTTCTTAAAGCACATGCAAGAAAATTTTCCTAAGGGGAAACCAGTTTTCTTCTCTCCATTGGCTACGTTTTCCATAACACCGGACATTGTTCCATGGGTGGATTGGGAACAAACCCTAGCAAATTACATGTGGACAAATATTGGAACTCGGCCCAGCCATTATCCATCAGATCCGAGAGTTTTGATCCATTGGTCTGAACCACTCAGGAATTGGGTCGCCAACAATCCACAACCACTTATTGGAAATATAACGCCTGAAGCTCTCAAATTATTATCGGAAAACATTAATAGATAGAAATCATAAGAAACTGAGGTAATCATGTTCAAGAAATCGAACCCGGAAGGTTTTCATGAAATAACGAAAGGAGTATTCATAAAATCATTAATCCATGGAAAGATCACTCACATGACCAGGGTCAATTTTATTAAAGGAGCACAAATACCAAACCATGACCATCCTCATGAACAAACTGGAATTCTGTTATCAGGGAGAATCAACCTGGTCATAAATGGAATAAATAACGAGGCTTCACCAGGTGATCATTGGAGCATTCCAGGTTCAACACTTCATTCAGCGAATGCAATAGAAGACTCTGAATTGATCGAAGTCTTCTCCCCGATTCGAGAGGATTACCTGAAATTATGATTAATTAAATTTATCAATATAACCAATTTATTTATAGAGGAGGTACTATGCCAACTGAATCTGCTTCAACCGCATTATCTATCTTAAGAGATAGTTCTACATTTCAATGGTACGTAATCCCTTTTCTTGCATTTGTATTTTACGTATACACAGTTGAAGTCCAGCAGAAGAACTGGAATCTTGTATTAGCGGGATTAGCCTTTTGGGGAATGGATTGGATCAACGAGATCATCAACAGCCTGGTATTTCATTTTACGAATTTTGCCCCTATTTGGGGAGCTCCAGGAGATACAGCGTACCTGATCCTGATCGGTCTGAACATAGAGATCATGTTCATGTTTGCTGTGAGCGGGATAATTTGGTCAAAGATGCTTCTTCCGGAGAAAAAAACGAAAATATTGGGAGTACCAAATAGAATTTTTATCGCAATTGCAGGTGCAGCTTTCTGTGTTTTTATAGAATATCTCCTGAATGGGGTCGGTGTTTTAACGTGGGATTATTCATGGTGGAATCGGGGGGCTCCATGGTTGATATTTCTTTTTGGATACCTGACCTTCTTTGTGGCAGCCTTTTGGGTTCATGACATGGAAAGCGTATCAAGTAAACTCAAAGTCGTTGGTACGATCTGGACCATAGTCTTTGCATCCCTGATCCTATTCATCCCCATTTTAAATTGGATCTAAACTGATCATAAGAAATTCAAATTAAAAAAACGAGAACCATCCAATATGTTGGTTCTCGTTTATAAAATAATTCGGGGTTCGTTACCAGCCCCCAATCAAGGTATACACAAGTTATTGATCGCCTCTAACAACCAGGACTGAACAATTAGAATAGTGCACCAATTTTCGAGATACACTGCCCATCAGCCAACTTCGAATATTTCCGAGACCTCTGGAACCAGTCACAATCAGTTTAACTTCATTTGTTTTTACATACTCGATTATTTCACTGGCAGCATCCCCTCTTTTTAAAACAGTATTTGCCTCATAACCAAATTTATCCAGAGATTCCTTTATAGTCTGAAGTAATTCCTCGCCTTCCTCTTCTTCTTTCTTCCTTCTTTCAGCTTCTTCCTCTGTTATCTCCCAAGGCTGGTTGATCGACAAATCAACAAACATTGGTTCAATGACTGTCATGGGAATAGGCGGTGGTGGTAATACATGAATTACATCGATATCGATGTTTTTAATCCTTGGAAGGGTCCCAAAAAATCTTATTGCTGCCTTGCTGGAATCAGATCCATCGGAAGCGATTAATATTCGGGATAGATCCACGTAAGGAGCGCGGACGATCATTACCGGACAGCAAGCATACTCAACCACCTGTTGTGCCACACCACCCAAAAGAATCCCAAGAGTTGACCTTAATCCTTTAGCCCCCATGACTATCAAATCCGGACACAATTGTTCAGAAGTTTCAATAATCTTTTCAGCTGGATACCCCAATAACAATTCTGAGCGTGCGTCCAACCCAATTGCAGATATCGCTGCACGCGTCTCTTCAAGTGAATTTTCAAATGATTCATGCTCAGCTGCCTGAAGTGGCGTGATCACGCGAAGAACATGAACAGTAGTGGTTTCAGGAAAACTCAAACCACCCAACAGGTGTACAGCGGATCGGGAATGCTCAGAACCATCATCCGCAAGAAGAATCGTAAAAATTTTCGAATCACCCTTGGTAACCATACCAACCTCCTTTTATTTGATAGGTATGAAAACCCCTTCATCAATAATGTATCATAATTGATCCTGTTTTTCTACAATTTTTTTTTGACGTGATAATTATTCTGTTATAAACTAATTCATATCTGGAAGAAATCTTGATAAATGATTCAAAAATGAATCCGGGAGAATTAAATGGAAACTCGCAAATCTGGTGCCCAAATAAGTAAGAAAGCATTTATCCAATCAGTTTTAATCATTTTCCTATTAATGTTGGTTGCAGGAATCATGACAAAAATCGTTCCAGCCGGTAATTATGAAAGGATCATGGTTGATGGACGCGAAACGATCGATCCTGGTTCATTCCAATACCTTGAAAATCCAGATTATCCGATCTGGAGATGGTTCACAGCACCTTTGGAGGTGCTGGGTGCAGAAGGCAACATAACTTTAATTGCGATCATTCTTTTTATTCTCCTGGTTGGCATTGCATTTGCGGTTATGGACAAAAGCGGGATACTCCATGAGGTCATTTCCAGAATCATCAGGAGATTTGGTGGTGAGAAATATGCTCTCCTGCTGGTGATCTCATTTTTTTTCATGGCTCTGGGGGCATTTTTTGGTATTTTTGAAGAGGTAATTCCACTTGTTCCCATCATCATCGCATTATCGTTTTCCCTGGGTTGGGATTCAATGCTTGGGTTGGGCATGTCCATTCTAGCCACAAATTTAGGTTTTTCACTGGCAGTGTTTAACCCCTTCACTATTGGAATTTCACAGCAATTGGCAGAGCTGCCGCTTTTTTCAGGAGCACTTCCAAGAATTCTCTTATTTATCGTCGGATATGGGATCCTTGCTATTTTTCTGACCAGGTATGGCAAGAAGATTGACTCTCATTCGGAAAAATCACCTGTTTTTATGGAAGATACATCGGAGAAAACCAGGCTTGAATCTTTCAAGGCTAAAATCTCTGATGATCCCCGTGTTAACCATGCAATAATCTTCTTATCAACTTTCTTTATCCTGATCCTAGCCGTCTTAATCGGTTCTTCTTTTGTTCCTTTTCTGTCAGATTATGCCTTGCCTTTAACAGGGTTGTTATTTGTTATTGGCGGAGTTGGTTCCGGATTGATCGCTGGAGCTGGAAAAGAAACCTGGAAAGCAGTATGGGATGGATTTGTGGGGATTTCCCCTGCCATACCTCTTCTTTTAATGGCTGCTTCTGTACGATATATTGTTCAAATGGGTGGAATATTAGACACTCTGCTGAATTCAGCATCAAATATTATTTCCGAACTGACACCATTATCTGCAGCGCTAGCAATATACGGTATAACCCTGATCCTGGAAATTTTCATCTCTTCCGGATCTGCAAAAGCAGTTTTACTGGTTCCACTTCTTATTCCCCTGGCGGACATGGCAGGTGTCACACGACAAGTTGCGGTAAGTGCATACACATTTGGCGATGGATTTTCTAACCTGGCTTATCCTACGAACGCAGCACTACTGATCACACTGAGTTTAACCGTTGTCTCTTATCCCAAATGGTTAAAGTGGATTCTTCCTCTCTGGTTCTGGATAATCGTGATCACAACAATTTTCCTGGGATTTGCGATCATGTTCAATTATGGTCCTTTTTAATCAATGATTCCCATCAAAGTCAATGGTCCGTCATCTACCATTATGTATGACAACCCTAGATATAACTTTTTGCCATTTATTGGAAAAAACAATTTCTGCAACCCAGACAAAGTAATCATATTTCACCTTTTCCATTTGCATAAAGAAAAGTATCGGTAATTACTTCTTATGACTGATATTTTTGTTATAGAAAGATCCATATGACAATTATCCCATTGCTTTTTTTTATAAGCAATGGGATATTTTTTTTCTGGAAAAACTATCCTTTCGTTATTGTCCATATTTTATTATGGAAATTCATGTAGAAATAGTTCTTATTACACTTATGTAAAGTGGGGCTAAAAACCCCCTTTTTTTTATTAAACCTTTGATGCAGTTTTAATTTTATTGAACATCAATCTCTCCAATTAGACAGCCTCAACATTTTCAATGTCAGGGAAAAATTGCTTCACAGTCCCTTCAACCCAACCATGGAGAGTTGCTGGTGAAAGTGGACATCCAAGACAGGCACCGCCGAGCTTCACTTTGAGGCTATTTCCTTCAAAAGAAATAAATTCAACTGACCCACCATGGAAATGTTCTATATAGGCGCTTAATTGCTCAACCAAACCTTTCATTTGTTCAATTTTTTCTGAAGATTCATTATTCTCCACAGTTGTGACCTCCTCTAATGAGTATATCTCTTCCAATTTAGGTTGGAACACTTTTTGTCTTAACAATGTATTTATTTGCTGTTGCCGTGTTTCCCATCTATCTGTTATAACTGCAGCCAGTTTATCCAACAACAAAGTCCCAAGTTCTGGATATTTTTTCGTTATCGTTTTTAAATCTCTGCCACGAATTTTAATAATTGAACAATCCGTATTGCATTCTGCGCTGGATGTATAAAGAACATTTCCCATAGCTGCCGACCATCCGAAAACCCCTCCCGGATTAATGGTTGTTACTCTCATTGAAGGTCCATCGTCCGGTTTGAAAATGATCTCCACAATTCCTTCACACAGCAAGTATAAATATTCAGCAATAGTATCCTGTTTAAAAATTATCCGGCCTGCTGGAAACTTTTGATGGAGGATATAAGGTGAAATAAGGTCAAGTTCTGATAAACTTAATCCATAGAAAAAATCCAATTTTGTTAATTCAGCAGGATTCATAATAGGATAATATTCAATTCAAAGTCCTGTTCATAGTGAGATTTTTCCATAATACTTCGACATTCTTCCCTATTATCTGCAGGAAATGGTATATTCGGACACAATATCTCAATAATGATGCAACTTTGTCAAACAGGAACCATCTAATGGATAATCATGATAACAACGAATATTCCCTTAAAGAAGTTCAAGCTGGAAACAGGTCTGAGTTCGCGAAATTAATAGATGTGCATTCAGACCAGATTTTCCGGTTAGCTATTAAGATCCTAGGGAACGAACAAGATGCTGAGGATGTTCTGCAAAACACATTCTTAAAAGCATTTCAAAAAATTGGATCATTTGAAGGAAGATCGAACGTCTCAACCTGGTTGTATCGTATCGCAACCAATGAAGCTTTGATGACAATTCGAAAACGAAGACCTGAGATTAATATCTCAGAATTCACCAACGAGGAGAATGAAGAAATTGAATCTCCAATCCAATTTATCGATTGGTGCTGCCTTCCTGAAAACGAATTATTGTCTGAAGAAACCAGGGAGGTCATGGACGAGGCAATCAATCAGTTATCCGAAGCGTTGAAAATCGTATTTATTTTGAGAGATATTGAAGGAGTTTCCATTCAAGAGACCGGTCAAATTCTGAACTTATCTGAGACAGCAGTTAAAACCAGGCTTCTGCGGGCTAGACTGAAACTGAGAGAAAAACTTACTACTTATTTTGGAGAGCGTTTGACGGATAGGAGTGAGTGAAGATTATGAAACATGAAAACTGTCAATCAATGTTATTGCTTCTTTCTGATTTTATCGATGGAGAATTAAACAGCGAATTTTGTGAGGCTATTGAAGACCACCTTGCTGAATGCCCTGATTGCTCCATTGTTGTTGACACGTTAAAAAGAACTATCTCCTTGTACAAGGAAAGTTCGATAAAACCTGTGCGCGTCCCCGAAGATGTTCGAGAACGGTTATACAAATGCCTTGACCTTGAAGAATTTATCGACCAGTGAATCGAAAAAGACTTATCCAAAAGCAAAAAAACAATAAAGCAACTATCCTTTGGTTTGGGATTGTTGGTGCAGGTCTCCTTTTAATAAGCGCTGCATTTATGTTCTCAATTTACAACTCTGATACTATTTCCTCCTTAACAACTAATAAAACTCAATATTCAACCATACCCGTTGAAGTAAATTACCCTGCTCCCGATCTTGAATTATCTGATTTATCCTTGAATGAGGTATCCCTTACCCAATTCCTCGATGAAATCATTCTTGTAAACAATTGGGCAACCTGGTGTCCACCCTGCAAGGCTGAAATGCCAACATTGCAGGCATATTACATGAAACATAAAGATGATGGTTTCTTGATCATAGCTATCGAATCCGGTGAATCTCCAGAAGAAGTGAGCGAATTCGTCGAAGATTATGGAATCACTTTTCCAGTATGGATAGATAGAAAAGGGGAAGCATTAGCTGCCTTTAAGAATTGGGATCTTCCAAGTTCTTATGTCATCGATAGATCCGGAGTGGTCAGACTTACATGGACGGGAGAGATCAGTCTTGAAATGCTTGAAAATTACGTAACTCCATTACTGGAAAATTAGGAAATTTGGAATGACCAAGCCTGTTTATTGGCCTGCAGTTATCCTGCTGGCAAGGTTAGATGTATCATTGGCAATGATCGTTTCTGACCCTCTTGTCAAGGTTCCCAGGTAAGGTCCTGCTCCATCGTGAGCAACCCAACCTTCAAGATTGAATGCCAGTGTTCCTGAAGCGGGAATCCATTCGCCATTATATTTCCTGGCGATATGAATATGGGTTCCAGTTGTTCTCCCTTCTTCGCATGAAGGGTGTCCAATGGGATCTCCCTCCTTCACGATAACTCCTTCCGAGATGCGACCTTCCGTTCCCACATGCAAATAAAAAATATTCCAGCCTGTTCGTTCATCACCATCACCATCAAGATCCAAGATAACAATCCCGGGTTCAGATCGAGCGATCACGCCATCTGATAAAGCAGTTGCCCATAAACCGGTAGGAGTACAACCTCCCGAAGTCAAAGGGGGAGCGAAGTCAATTCCTGCAAAAGGTTCAAGTGTGCCCCATCCTGAATGGGGTCCTCCAGTAAATGTCCATGATTCACCTGCTGGAAATGGCAATTTAAAGATTGGTTGTTGTAAACTTACAGGTATATGTGGATCGAATAATGCCCAAGGATCACCAAATAATTCAAGGAAAACCCTGGCAATTCCTTCCGGACCAATAGCAAGCTGATATGCATCAAGGGGCAAATCCAGAAAAAATGATTGAATGGCAACGGTAGCAGCATTTTGCCATGGGTCCGGTCTTTCCAATTGGCCATCTGGATGTTCAAATGTTTTGATATGTCCTGATCTCCACCCATAATAACCATTATTAAGAAGATTAGCAGCCCAAACCAATTGAAGGTATAACCCTTTATGGTCAAAATCCCTATAACCAAGAAAGAACTCGGAACCCGGTTCGTTCTCGTCAGTCAGTCCTTTAGCCATGAATTCAATCAAAGCCAACATCATTTGGGGACTAACAGAAAAGTTTAGAGCAACAAGATCAATTATTTCAGCTGCAGATCTAGTTCGATCAGCTGCAAATGACTGATAATTCTTTAACCATCCAGGATGGGAAGATATAATTTCCTGAGTATCAAAGTTTACTGATGAAGGACCATTGATAAATAAATTATCAGGAATAATTTGATATGGTGTACCCCATAATGGTAAATAAAAAATAGGGATTTTCATGGGCATGCCGGGGGGCATTGTCGTTGCATCATCCGGAATATTTGGATTATTTGTCCGTATATCCTTAACGGTTGTGTTGAAATGCACAGCCAGCGCATCCAATGTATCACCAGTTTGGGCTATATAATCCACCAATTCACCTGGGTTATAAACAGGCCTGGTGGCTATCGTTGTTCCTGAAATTGATGAGGATTCGGCTGTTCCAGTAAGTTCGACCAGATTCAACGGTTGCATTTCCCCACAAGAACTTAACATTATCGAAATTATGATCAAGGCTAATAATTTGCTTTTCATCTTACCAGACCATGTTCATTCACCAGGTAGACGAACAATTTTGGAACTGGCTGTACCGGTGGAACTGGAAATTACAATTTCACCGTCCCTGGTCAATGAACCCTTGTAAGGTTCCGATCCGTTGTGTGCTACCCAACCACTTAAATTAAACGGCAATGCACCGTCTGCAAGGATCCACTCTCCGTTAAATTTCCTGGCAATATGAAAATGGACACCTGTGGAAGACCCTCCTTCACAGGAGGGATGGCCAACTTTATCACCAATGTTTAAGAGAGTCCCAACCTGGACACGGTCACGAGTAGCGATATGAAGATATAAGATGTTCCATCCTGTTTGTTCATAACCATCATTATCAAGGTCCAAAATCACAATTCCGTTGCCTGATCTAACCACCTGACCAGACGCTGTGGCTAGTACCCACGAATCGGACTGATAACAAGGGGTTGAATGCTCAGTCCCAGGACCAAAATCGAGTGCAGCCCAAGCGCCGCGTTTTTCGAATGCTGCATGCGGTCCGCCTGTAAGACTCCAGGTATCCCCGGGAACCAAAGGTAACACAAGTGTAGGCTGGGTAATACCAGGTGGAAATAACGGTTCTACTGCTTTTGCCCGCATCCATGGATCGCCCATCATAATTTCGTAGAAATTCATAAAACCGGAAGAAGGATCAATTATCGCCGACCAGTTAGCAAAACTATTCTGCAGGGAAAAATAATATAATAATCCTACAGTCCCGGCATTTAGACTTGGAGCAATTCTTATTGTTGTACCATCACTGAATTCCAATTCAGTCAGGGATCCACTTCTCCAACCATAATAACCAATGCTGATGTCTTCAGAAGCCAACACAAGCTGCCGATAAAGACCTTTGCTATATTGATCTATGTATCCCATTGGAAAATCAACATCCGAAGGGTTTTCGAGTTTTCCAGTCACCCAACCAGTTTGATACTCCAAAACTGCCAATAATAAGCGGGGGTTCATTGAATTTTCCAATGCAATTCGAGCAACAATATCACTGCCCGACGTCAATCCGGAACTTGATAGATACTCCCTGTATTCATTTAAATATCCACCACCTGCTTCAACATAATTTTGTACATTAAAGTCAATAGCTGAAAGCGAAAAGATGACTTCGCTATCAGGTATCAATTGGGTTGAGGGAGAAATATCTCCATAGATCACTTCCGGCATAATAACCAGGGTGTCAGGGTCAATTAATCCTTCAGAAGGTAGTGGAAAGTCAGATGCAATATCTGCTTCAGCAACTCCAAAGCGACTTGCTATTGAAGTCAAGCTGTCGCCAGGCTGGGTGTAATATGAAATTCCGGGAGTATCTGTAAGGGGCGTTTGTGTCTCAATTTCCCTCGTCATCACCTGAGTTGGTGTTGAGGTGGTGGTTATGGTCTTCGTCGGTGTAAGAGTAAGCGTGCTGGACGGGATAACCGACGGTTGTGAAGTCAACGTCGCTGTATTTAATGATAAATCAGGTGATTGTTGTGTCACCAGCATATCCCTTGTACCCCATAATGGAGAGCAGGAAGTGATCGTGACAAGCCCAACCATTATTGTTAGTCCCAAAGGTATATTCTTATTTAGACAAGGGAGCCATTTCACAATGTCGGATTATACCCCAGGCCAGTAAGATACTTTCCATGCAGAATTATCTGGTACCTAGATGAGAAAATCATGATCGTTATCCAGCTTGTAGGAAGACTCGTATATCATAAGACTTCAATGTGAAATCTGGTTCATTGGATCGTTTCCGTTATATGCTTCCACAACTTGATCCCCGCGAGACAAGTATCCATCGTAGATAGAACCTGTCCCCGATGAGATCCATCCCCCCAAATCAAATGGAACCTTCCCATCCGCTGGTATCCATTCACCATTAAATTTGCGTGCGAGATGAACATGGGTTCCATTGGAAATTCCACCTTCACAGGATGGATGTCCAATTCGTTCGCCTGCCAGGACATAGCTGCCAAAGGGTACTCTACCTTCTGTTCCGATATGCATATAGAGGACTACCCAGCCTGATTGTTCGAAGCCATCACCATCCAGATCCTGAAGTACGGCACCATTGTCAGTTCTTACTATCAAACCATCTGCAACTGCGGTTACCCAGTCATCACTCTGTACACACCCCTGCGCTTCACCTGGAGGGGCAAAATCCAGTGCTGCCCATGCGGAGCCCGAATCCCAACCTCCATGGGGTCCTCCTGTGAAAGCCCACACCTCTCCTGTTGAAAAAGGGAGGATCATCTCAGGTTGCATTAAATCATCAGGAACCAGCGGATCGATGGTCAGATCAAAAGGATTTCCAAATAAATGGTTGAATTCATGATAAAACCCTTGAATCGAAATATCTCCTTTCCAGGATTCGTAATCGTCCAATAATGAAAAGAAATATTGAATAGCAGCTGTTCCTGCATTGATCAGAGGGGAAAGTGGAACGATTTCTCCGTCCAAAGTTATTATGTCGGATAATCCATTTACTTTCCAGAGGTAATAGCCACGATTCAAGTTATCCGCTGCCCAGGCTAATTGCTCATAAAGCCCGGTGTAATAAATATTTTCAAAACCAATGGGAAAAACAAGCGTGCTTTCATCTGGGTTAGATTCCGTCAGCCAACCCGAACGATATTCCAAGATCGATAAAAGAAGTCTTGGATTCACCGAATAATTCCTGGCAATAAGGCTGATGATATCTGGACCACTCATCACGGTGCCATTTACTTCTTCATGATAGACTGATAAATAGCCATTATTCTTATTAATTGTTCCCAAGAGATCAAACCATATTGCCATTGGACCATAAACCAGTTCAGAATCTGGAATTATCTTGAAATCCGGCCCTTTATCCTGAAAAGATTGAGGTGGTATATTCAAGATGATGCCAATTGATAGATTGTTTGGATCAGGAATCTCATTCGCAAGGATGAGAGCATCGACACTAACCCGCAAGTTCATTGCGATTTTCGATAAATAATCACCCGGTTGAACTACATATGTTTCCGGGTTAGCGTTAATGGTTGGAAGTATATGTGGCTGATCTGGTGTTGGAACAAGTGCATCAGAACCTGGAATTCTTGTTTCCATTAAATAAAATGAAGGGGTTGGTGTTGATCTTTGAGTCGGAGAAATTTGTTGGACAGGTTTCGTAGAATTCACAGTTTCTGTGATAAATTTCTTCTGGACTATAGGTGATGGTACCTGGTTTGAACATCCAACCAGAATGAATAGAATTAAAAGTATTGCAACCAGAATTTTTTGTCTTTTCATCCAGCAACCACACCTACCCTTAATTTTTCAATTTATTGAGTATATTATAATAAACGTTCAGTTAACCAGGTTGGATTCCAATTAAACTTATGACAGATTTGTTTATCAGTCAAGAAATCATCGATTTCAATTATCCATCGCAAAAGAAAAGTGTATCCAATGTGATCATGGAGGCACCGGTTGATATCTCTGTTAATTCCAAGTATTGGCTAACGCTCATGTGTTCTCCCACAAGTTTAGAAGAATTAGCAACAGGTTTTTTATTTAACGAAGGTGTAATCAATTCCCAAGATGAAATCAAATTAATTGACATTTGTGATGATAAAACCAGCATCGATATTTGGCTGAATCATTCGGTAGAATTTCCAGAAAAATGGCAGCGTACTTCAGGGTGTACAGGTGGATCAACCTCAGTTACTTCGATAGATTTACCCAAGCTTGACCCTCCTGAGATTCAAGTTTCCAGTTCGACAATCACCAGCTTGATAAATCAATTGCTGGAAAATCAAGATCTATATATGATATCAGGTGGAGTCCATTCTTCTGCATTGAGTAATGGCGAAAATCTTCTCGTCGTGATGGAGGATATCGGCAGGCATAATACACTGGACAAAATTGCAGGATGGGTTCTTACCAAGAAGGGAATTTCTCAAAATTGTATTATTTTGACTACTGGTCGTATCAGTTCTGAAATGCTCCAGAAATCAATAAGAATTGGTGCTTCCATTGTGGTCTCCCGCACATCTCCCAGCTCCCTTGCCCTTAAAATGGCTCAAGAATCCGGAGTATGCCTTATTGGATATGCGAGAAATAACAGATTCAGAATTTATACACATGATGAATATATCAGTTTTAGTGGATAAATCTTAATTTCAAACAGGATATTTGTCTAATTTAAAACTTACAATTGAACTTTCGTATAAATGAAAGATAGCTGATAATCAACAAATGGGTATACTCATATTTTATTAATTTATCCGCTTTCTTCTTTTCTCGCTGGGAGATTCCATGACAAATAAAAGCAGCCGATTCAAAGAAGTTTCCAATGTCATCCATGAAGTTGTTGAAAGAATTGGGAATGATAAAGAGAATTTATTGGAAGTATTAACGGAATTGGAAGATTTCCCAGATGGACTATCAAATAAGAATCTCTTTCAAGCATCAAGGATACTAGGCATTCCTGAAAGTCAAGCTTATGGAGTTAAATCATTTTATTCAATGTTTGGAACCGATCCCCGTGGAAATATCCTGCGAGTCTGTGACGGCCCTGTATGCTGGCTGAAACGAGCAACAGAAGGTTATGAAAACTCTTCCGATGTATTAGCTTCAGCAAAAACAAAGGTACCTGAAAACTGGGTTGTAGAAAGAACCTCATGCCTGGGGTTATGCGACCAAGCTCCAGCAGTATTGGCAAACATGGAACAGGCGGGACCCACAACAATCGACGAGATAGCTGATGCATGCCAGGGATGGAATGGCGTCCCGCGTGATTACTCCAATCCCCGTGATGGTGAAGTCCGGGTCATGCTTGAACAGACAGGAAAATTGGATCCGGATGATATTCAGACTGCTCTTAAAGCTGGTGCTTACAAAGGGCTTGCAGCAGCTTTGAAATTATTGCCATCTGAAGTGATTGATATCGTGGAAGCATCCGAATTGCAGGGAAGAGGTGGAGCTGGTTTTCCTGTTGGGAGAAAATGGAGATTTGTCCTCTTAGCCAAACAATTTCCCAAATACATGATCGCCAACGCAGACGAAAGTGAACCATTAATTTTTAAAGACCGGATATTAATGGATTCCAATCCACACCAATTGCTTGAAGGTATGGCTATTGGAGGATACGCATGCGGTGCAAACGAAGGATTCATCTATATTCGGGGTGAATATGAAAAACAAGCTTTAAGGCTCGAACGAGCGATCTCGCAGGCTGAGACATTGGGGTGGCTGGGTGAAAATATCCAGGCAAGTGGATTCTCTTTTAAAATACACATCCATAGAGGAGCAGGCGCCTATATTTGTGGTGAAGAAACAGCTTTAATAGAATCTATGGAAGGACTCAGAGGCGAACCAAGACTGCGTCCTCCATATCCACCGACTTTTGGTTTTAGAGGACGGTCGACAGCTGTCAATAATGTTGAATCTTTTTCAGCTATCCCAAAGGTACTCTCGAACGGGGTCGCCTGGTGGAAAAATCTCAGCAAATATTCCATTCCAGGCACCAAAATATACATGGTCCTTGGGCATGTAAAAAAACCCGGGTTATTTGAAGCTCCTTTTGGAATAACGTTGAGACAAATCATCGAAGATTTCGGTGGAGGGTTACTCGATGGCTCATCCTTCAAGTTCGCATTAACAGGAGGAGCGGCAGGTACTTTTGTGGATTCAAGCAAACTTGACGTGCCGTTGGATTTTTCTTCTTCACAAAAAGGGATCAGCCTAGGAGCAGGTGCATTCTTGATTTGTGATGAACGGGTTAAACCGATCGCATTACTGCGTGAATTGCTACACTTTTTTGCTGTTGAATCATGTGGTAAATGCACACCCTGCAGGGTGGGAACCTGGCGGGCTTATGAGCTACTCAAACTTATGGCGGCAGGTGATCTCTCAAGGAATTATCTAGATGAATTGAAAGCGATATCAAGGAATTTGGAACTTGCATCATTCTGCGGATTGGGACAATCAGTTTCAATACCCATTAATTCTGCCCTTGCCCTTTATGAGATGGAATTGGCTGAAAAAGGAAGGTAAGAAGAAATCATGATCACACTTACACTCAACGGAAAATCCATCCAGGCCATTGAAGGCCAGACAATCCTTCAAGTTGCCAAACACAATCAAATATCGATACCGACCCTTTGCTATCATAAGGACCTTTCACCCACCGGAAATTGCAGGATGTGCGTGGTTGAAGTTAAGAACTCAAGATTCCTCCAGGCTGCCTGCGTTACACAGGTTTTCGATGGAATGGTAATTGAAACCAACACTCCTGAAGTTGAAAGATCCAGAAGGCTTTCTCTGCAGTTTATGCTGGCTAACCATCCGCAAGACTGCATCACATGTGAATCTGATGGTAATTGTGAGCTCCAGGATGTGGCTTATGACCTGAAAGTAGAGGTTCCCAGTTGGGGATCCAAAGGAACCAGATACAAGGTTGATAGTGATCCCAACCCATTCATCCGGGTTGATATGAATCGGTGCATCCTGTGCAGGAGATGTGTGCAAGCCTGCGCTGAGATCCAGGTCAGAAATGTTTGGGGTGTTGCTGAAAGAGGTATGGAAGAGCGAATCGTAGCGGGTGCGGATACCGACCTAATCAACGCCAGGTGTGAATCGTGTGGTCAATGTGTAGCGTATTGCCCCACAGGGGCATTAACCAACAAGATCTCCTACGGAAAAGGCAGGAAATCCAAGATAACTCAAATACCAACCATTTGCACCTATTGCGGCGTCGGATGCCAATATTTCTTCGATGTGAAAGACGGAAGAATCATTGGTGTATCATCTGACCCGAATGCACCAGTCAATGGAATGGCGTTATGTGTTAAAGGTCGTTATGCTTGGGACTTTATTTACCATCCGGATAGATTGAGTAAACCGAAAGTAAGGAAATATTTATTAGATGGGTCGGCAAAACCCAATCTTGGTGACAAAACCTCTCCCGGTTCTGCATGGGTCGAGACCGACTGGAAAACTGCATTGGATATCACTGCCGACAAACTGGGGAAAATAATTTCAGAAACTGGACCTGACAGTGTTGGGATTCTTGCATCTGCCAAATGTACCAATGAAGAAAATTACCTGATGAACAAGTTTTCCCGCCAGGTGGTCGGAACGAATAATATTGATCACTGCGCCCGTCTTTGACACTCCAGTACGGTGGCCGGTCTGGCTGCCGCCTTTGGTTCAGGCGCCATGTCAAATTCGATGGAGGATATTTTTAAGAATTCACAGGCAATTTTTGTAATTGGTTCGAACACCACCGAGCAACATCCGGTGTTTGGTACCATGATCAGAAGAGCTGTAAACAACCGTGGTGTCAAATTGGTTGTAGCTGATCCAAGAAAAATCGAACTAGTTGAATTCTCGACTCTGCACTTACAGCAAAAACCAGGAACAGATATCGCATTGTTAAATGGTTTGATGAATATCATCCTAATCAATGGGTGGCATGATGAGAAATTCATCGAATCCATGACAGAAGATTTTGAATCTTTCAAAGAAGTTGTGCAAGAATATTCGCCAGAAAAAACATCTGCAATCACCGGTATCCCGGTTGAAAAAATACTGCAGGCTGCAGATATCCTGGGAAAAACCAAACCCATGGCAGTTATCTGGGCAATGGGAATCACTCAACATATTGTTGGAGTGCGCAATGTCATGTCCCTGGCTAATTTGCAAATGCTAACAGGGAACATGGGTATTCCGGGTGGAGGAGTCAATCCTTTGCGGGGGCAAAACAATGTACAAGGCGCTTGTGATATGGGAGGATTACCAAACGTTTACCCGGCTTACCAGGCTGTTACAAGTGAACAGGCCAGCAAGAAATTTGAGTCAGCCTGGGGGACACCAATGGATACCAAGGTAGGTTTAACTTCGACCGAAATGATCCCAGGCATCCTTGAAGATAAAATCCATGCGCTTTATATCCTTGGTGAAGATCCTGTTATGTCTGATCCAGATGCATCCCATGTTAGAAAATGCCTTGAGAACATTGATTTCCTGGTTCTGCAGGAATTGTTCCCATCCGAAACATCGAATTATGCTGATGTTTTATTACCTGGTGTCTCCTTTGCTGAAAAAGAGGGTACTTTCACCAATACTGAGCGAAGAGTCCAAAAATTAAATAAAGTTATTGAACCCCTGGGAGAAGCCAAACCTGACTGGGAAATCATTAGCGGGCTGGCGAACAGGTTGTTGGAGAGGAAACAAATATCGAAGGACGCACCTCATGCGCAATGGAATTATTCCAATCCAGAAGAGATCATGACAGAGATCAACGCGTTAACACCATCTTATGCAGGCATCACTTACGAACGATTGCGGAACGGCGAACAGCTTCAATGGCCATGTACCAATGAAGAGCATTTAGGTACACCAATCCTTCATGTTGGAAAATTTGCCAGGGGAATTGGAAAATTCTTCCCAATAGATCACATTCCCCCAGCTGAATTGCCAGATGATGAATACCCCATCGTAATGAGTACAGGAAGGGTCCTGTATCACTGGCATGGTGGGCAAATGACTCGGCGGTCAGAAGGTATTATGAAGATCTATGGAGAAGCACTAATCGAAGTCAATCCAGATGATGCCATCCACCTGGGATTAAATGGCAAACAGACTGTTCGAGTTACTTCAAGGCGCGGAAGCATTGAAGCCGATGCCCTTGTGACTGATCGAGTTCCACCGGGCATGGTGTATGCAAACTTCCATTTTCCGAACGCTTCAGCCAATGAATTAACACAAGCTGTTCTTGACCCGGTGGCAAAAATACCTGAATACAAGATAACAGCCGTTAAGGTTGAGATCGTTTAACGAGGTGACGATGGATATACGAAAGATATACGAATATGCTCTTCAAAGAGAGATTGAAGGAAAGAAGTTTTTCGAGGATAATGCCAGTCGATTATCTCATGCGTCCGCAGTCGAGGTTTTCCAACTACTTGCTGGTGAAGAGCAGAAGCATATCAATTTTATTCAACAAAGATTGGATTTGTTGGATCACGAGAAATCAACGACAGGGAATTTAAAACCAGATCTTGAAGATCCAAGTTTCTTCATGAAGCGAGCGACAAGTGAATTCATCCAACAGACCACTAGCGAAGCAATGGTGCCCGATCTGCCAGTATTGCGGATGGCATACCTGATCGAGAAGGATTTCGCTGAATTCTACGAGAAAACAGCCAAAGAAACCACCGGTGGTGCCAAGTTAGTGCTCGAAACTCTTGCTTTTTGGGAACGAAAACATGAATCTCTGTTCAAGGAAATACATGACAAGGCATTTGAAGAGTATTCCGGTATGCCATGGGGTGGTTAATGGTTCATAATGACAGGAATAAAAATGGCTAAGAAACTGGTCGAATGCATCCCGAATTTTTCGGAAGGTCGCAATCCCGAAATTATCCAAAAGATCACACAAGCAATTCTTTCCATCAATAATATTCGGATACTGGATAAACACTCAGATAGAGATCACAATCGAACGGTGATCACCTTTATTGGAGAACCGAAAGATGTTCAAGAGGCTGCGTTCCAGGCAATAAGGATGGCTGGAAAATTAATCGACCTTAATCAGCATAAAGGCAGCCATCCTCGTATAGGTGCAACTGATGTAGTCCCTTTCGTGCCAATCTCAGGAATAAGCATTAATGAATGTGTTGAACTCTCAAGAAACCTGGCGGAAAGGGTTGGTAGAGAACTTCAGATTCCAGTTTACCTTTATGAAGAATCCGCAGTAATTCCTGATAGGAAGAATCTTGAAAAAATTCGAAAAGGAGAATATGAGATTCTGAAAAATGAAATAATTTCAAATCCTGATCGAATACCAGATTTTGGACCTTCGATTCTCAGTTCTGCTGGTGCAACAGTAATCGGCACCAGATATCCCTTGATCGCCTTTAATGTATATCTCAATACAAACAACATGGTCATGGCAAAATCCATTGCCGGGAAAATTCGCGAATCATCAGGTGGATTACGATTTGTCAAGGCTCTAGGAATGATGGTTGGAGGATTGGCACAAGTTTCCATGAATTTAACTAATTTTCATGAAACATCCATTTTCAAGGTAATGACTTCAATAAATTCTCTGGCAGAAGAATTAGGCGTAGGGATTCACCACTCTGAACTTGTTGGTCTAATTCCAAGAGAAGCGTTGATCGAATCTTCCATCGAACAATTAAAATTAATGGGTTTTGATAATAACCAGATCCTCGAAAATCAATTGGAAGATCTCACTTTAGACCGAAAGACAAGCGATTTTTTGTTCCTTGATGCGCTTGCATCAGAAAAACCCACTCCTGGTGGAGGATCAGCAGCAGCATATAGCGGCGCAATGGCTGCAAGCCTGGTATCAATGGTCACCCGTTTGACAATTGGAAAGAAAAAATATGTACAGATCGAAGCGCAAATGCAGGAAATCCTACTGCAAAGCGAATCACTTCGTAAAGAATTGATTGAGCTGGTGCGTGAAGATGCTGAAGCTTTCGAATATGTGATGAATGCCTTCAAACTTCCAAGGGACAACAACCAATTGGAGGAAATTCGCTCTAAAGCAATCGATGATGCAACTCTATATGCAGCAAAGATTCCATTTGAAGTTGCGACTGCCAGCTTGAAAACTCTTGCACTTGCAGAAAAGATTGCATCAATGGGTAATATTAATGCCATCAGCGATGCAGGATCAGCAGGAGCATTGGCGATCACTGCAATTAAATGCGCTGCTTATAATATTAGAATTAATTTAAGCTTTCTTGAAAAAAATGAAACGGGGATCGCGCTTGCAATCAAATTGGAAGATATTGAGGAGAGAACAAAGCAGATCGCAGAACAACTCACCAATACACTGAAAGAAAGAGGTGGAATCTAAGGGTTCCTTTTCGGGAAAAAACTAACTCATGACATTTCGAAGGAGGCAGTATATGCAAACTGCCTCCTTTAATTATTAATAGGAGTTAACCAGCTGCTTCCTTTACATCATTTATTGCCTTATCCACATTTACAAAAGGCAATAGGATTAATCCCATGACAAAGAAGAATATTAGGGAGAGAATAGCTGGACGAAGATTTCCGAATAATTGGTTAACCAGGCCAAAAAGCATCGGTCCTATCCAGGATGTGCCCCGCTCACTGATCTCATAGAATGAAAAGTATTCAGCTTCTTTCCCACTTGGGACCATCTGCGCAAATAAACTCCTGCTGATCGCCTGCGATCCTCCCATAACAAGGGCAATGAAAAAACCCATCACCCAAAATTGCAGAATCCTTGTTTCCCCTTTTAGTCCGAAAAATGCAAAGACAGTTACCCCAGCCCAAACCACCAAGCTGATAATGATGGAATTTTTTGCTCCAACCCACTTTGCCAATTTCCCCCAAAACAAAGCACCACCGAATGCAACAAATTGGATCATGAGAATTACCATAGTCAGCGTACTTTGATCAACCTCAATCCCTCCCCTGATAACAGGTGCAGCAGCAAATGTGGCTGAAACAGCTACCACAGTTTGTATTCCATCGTTGTATAAAAAATATGCAACCAGATATTTTAAAGTTTCCGGAAAACTTTTGATTTCCTTTAATGTTTTCCCCAACTGCTTGAATCCCACGCTCATATAGGTTTCGTTCTGGGGTAGTGGTTTGGACGCCTTTCGTGCTCTCAAGCGTGCCCAGGTGATAAAAGAAAATCCCATCCACCAAACACCCGCCGAGGCAAGATTGATCCTGACCGCCAGACCGGTTGGAATCCCAAATTGCTCGTAAGTTAAGAAGAATACCAAGTTCAAAAGTAATAACAAACCTCCGCCAAGGTATCCCATTGCCCAACCAAATGATGAGACCCGATCCCGCTGATCTTCAGATGCAATGTCAGGAAGGTAAGAATTATAGAAAACCATTGCAGCACCAAATGCCAGGTTAGCAAGCATGAACAACAATCCTCCCAACCACCACAATGGTTCGGTCACGACAAATAAACCGATAGTTGCCAAGGCGCCAATGGTTGCAAAGAATCTCATCATTTGTTTTCTTAAATGCGAATAATCTGCTATAGCTCCAAGGATCGGCAAAAATATTACTTGCAGAAATACAGAGATGGAAACTACGTATGGCATGAAAGAATCTGGTGCGATGGGGATTCCCAGAAACCTTGCCATCCCATCTGGGAATTTGAGTGCAGCTGCCGCCACCAGTGATGCCAGGTATGGACCCAAGAATACAGTTCCAACGGTAGTACTGAAGGCAGAGTTTGCCCAATCATACATTGCCCAACCACGAATCTCTTTTTTATCGTTGATAATTGCATCCATTAATTTTCTCCAATAAATTTAATGTGGGATTAGATATAACTATAACCCCATTTGTTCCTATTGGTAACAATTGTTAGTTTATCAAACAGAATTCATCATATGATATTTGTTACTTATTTCTATGACATCTGTCATATTGAGCAATTCAGCTATATATTAATTTTTGATTAATGCTATCCTTATATACATATATTCAGATATATTTCTAAAACGTTCATAATTGATTTCGTATATGTCAGGAAAGTATCTTATTCGCGCCAAGGAGGAAGGTATGACAAGTATACAAGAATCAATAGAAGGGAGGGGTGTAACAAGACGCGATTTTCTCAAACTTTGCACAATGATGACTGGTATTCTGGCGCTGCCAAAGTCTTATTCAAAAATCTTTGAACAGACTCTCGCAGCGCCAACTCGTGTACCGGTTATCTGGTTGGAGTTTCAGGATTGCGCCGGATGCACCGAAGCGCTTTTACGAGCCTCTAACCCCACTGTTTCTGAAATCGTTCTCGATATTCTTTCAGTTGATTACCATGAAACAATCATGGCAGCATCAGGGAACCTGGCAGAAGATGCAAAAAAAGCGACTATCGCTGCGGGAGGATACTTGCTGGTTGTTGAAGGATCGATACCTACTGAGCAAGATGGTATTTATTGCTGTATCAGTGGAAAAACTTCACTGCAATTAATGGATGAAGCCTTATCCAATGCTGTGGCAGTTGTTGCTGTCGGAAATTGCGCCACATTTGGTGGTATTCCGAAAGCAAAACCAAATCCAACTGGAGCTATTTCTGTATTGGATTATGTCAAGGATAAAAAACCTGTTCTCAATCTGTCAGGTTGTCCGTACAATCCTGTCAACCTGACAGCAACGATCGTTCATTTTCTCACATTTAATGAATTACCAGCAATGGATGCCCTTCACAGACCATTGTTTGCTTATGGAGCTCGAATTCATGATAATTGTGAAAGACGTGGGCATTTCGATGCAGGTGAATTCGTTAAAGCCTGGGGAGATGATGGACATAAGAAGGGCTGGTGTCTTTACCAAATGGGCTGCAAAGGACCGATCACATTCCACAATTGTCCTGCGGTTCGTTACAACGAAGGAACCAGTTGGCCAGTAGCAGCTGGGCATGGCTGCATAGGTTGTTCTGAACCAGATTTTTGGGATTTTGGCATGTATACTCCGACCGATCTCCAAAGATTTACGCCACCGACTACTTATGCTCCCGTTACACCACCAATTCAGAAGATTGATCCAGCTAGCGCAGGTTTAATTGGTGCAGCAGCAGGAGCTGTTGTTGGAGCAGCAGGAGTAATGGCTGCCCGCTCATTATTCAAACCAGACCAACCTGAAGAATCAACGAAACCACCTGCAAAAGAATCATAGGAGGCCGATCATGACCATCAGTCGCAGGGATTTTTTAAAGGTTGCTGGATTGACTGCAAGCGCTTCTGTTTTACCAAATTTTTCAGTGAAGGCAACCAACAGGAAGACCCATGGTGAACAAGTAGCAATGCTCTACGATGCAACCATGTGTGTGGGTTGTAATGCCTGTACAAATGCATGCCGACAGTGGAATAATACCCAATCTGAAACCGATCAAAGAAATGTTTACGACGCTCCTGTTGAATTGTCTGCCGACACATGGACAATGATCCAACTATACCAATCTGGTGATGAAAGCAGTTTCGTGAAGCGTCAATGCATGCATTGCCTTGACCCAGCTTGTGTAAGTGGTTGCCCTGTAGGGGCATTGCAAAAATCAAATGAAGGTCCGGTTACTTACGATCCCAACAAATGCATTGGATGCAGATATTGCATGTATACATGTCCGTTCCATATTCCCAGGTTTGAATGGGATGAAGTTATCCCGGTCGTAGCAAAATGTACTTTCTGTAATGATCGTATCGTGGACGGTAAAGGTCCTGCATGTGCAGAAAGATGCCCAACTGGTGCATTAATCTGGGGAACCAGGGATGATCTACTTGCTGAAGCAGAGACACGTCTTGACCAAGATGGAGGCCGTTATGTGAACAAAATATACGGCAAAAATGATGCGGGAGGCACATCCGTTCTCTACTTATCCGGGGTTGAATTTGAAAAATTAGGATTTGAAGATGTCGGTGTCGAACCCATACCCATGCTTAGTGAAGGTACAGCAAACATCGTACTGCCGGGTATTGTTCTGGGAGGACCATTCGTTTTAGGTTTAATTCGTTGGGTTTCCAAGAGAGGTGGATGGGAGGAATCATGGCCAGTTTAGCATCCTCCAAGAAAACCAGTTTACCCAAGTATTTTTGGCCATTGCTTGCATTAACTTTGCTTGCTGTTGGTCTATCCATTTATCGTTTATTCGTAGGACTTGGTCCGACGACCAACATGAACGATCATTACCCATGGGGGATATGGATAACAATCGATCTCTTTATCATCCCGATAGCCGGCGCGGCATTTACGATCTCGTTGATAAGTTTCTTTTTCGGTTACGATGACTATCGAGCTGTATTAAGGCCGGCCATAGTTGCAGGATTTCTTGGATACCTGATCGTTGGAATACTCCTGATCCTGGATATTGGACGATGGAATCAGTTCTACAACATTTTTGTCCCAGGTTTCATTAACCTGCATTCTTTCCTGGAAGAAATAAGCTTATGTGTAACCCTTTATATGGGTATCTTAACCCTGGAAATCCTACCGATCCTTCTGGAGAATACCAAGTACGAAAAGAACATCAAATGGATTGAAAGCGGGATATTTGTTATCGCTGGAACTGGCATCCTTCTCTCAACTCTTCACCAATCATCGTTGGGCTCCTTATTCCTTTTGATGAGCCACAAATTACATCCCCTTTGGTACACACCAGCGTTACCCTTATTATTCTTTCTCCAAGCGGGATACACGGGTCTAGGAGCTACAGCCATTGCCACGACAATTATTCTCCGGGCTAAGAATCGACCCATGGACAGGAAATTCATCAAACGGATCGGACAGGCTATGGGAATCAACCTGCTCCTTTATGCCTGCTTGAAGGTTGGGGATTGGATGGGAGCGGGTGAGATCCCAATGCTTCTGAAACCCGATGCATTTGGGTGGATCGCCTGGCTCGAGTTTACAATCGGTATTTTGATCCCATTGGCGATACTTTTCACCAAGTTTGTTGGTCATTCTGAAGGACCTTTTTGGGCAGGAGTATTTGCTTTGATGGGTACTTTCATCAATCGCCTGGTTATTACATGGATTGGATTAGCAGAGCCTGCCTCAGTAACTTACCTGCCTTCGTGGATGGAAACAATGATCACTATAGGTTTTATCGCTGGTGGTTACCTGGCATTTGAGCGAATCGTGTTCTATTTCAAATTACTTCCTGAAAAACGTGTTTCAAATAATTAATTGATGGAGGATTAAACTATGGCTCGAATAGCAATAGATCCCATTACCCGAATTGAAGGTCACCTGAGAATAGAAGTCCAGGTTGAAGATGGAAACGTAACGGATGCCTGGGCATCCAGTACGATGTGGCGGGGGATTGAGTTAATCTTGAAAGGACGTGATCCTCGCGAAGCCTGGGCGATAACGCAAAGAATATGCGGTGTTTGAACGACTGTACATACACTCAGCTCCGTGCGAGCTGTAGAAAATGCCCTGGGAATCGAAGCCCCGAACAATGCAAGGATCCTTCGAAATATTATTGAAGGAATACAGTATGTACAGGATCATGTAATCCATTTCTATCATTTGCATGCACTGGATTGGGTGGATATCGTCAGCGCCCTGGATGCAGACCCTTCAGCAACCAGTGCATTGGCACAATCAATTTCAGATTGGCCACTATCAAGCGCTGATTATTTTTCAGGAGTAAAGGCGAAGTTATCTTCGTACGTTTCGGGTGGTCAACTTGGTCCATTTGCCAATGCATACTGGGGTCATGAAGCATATAAACTTCCGCCGGAAGCCAATTTGATGGCGGTTGCCCATTACCTGGAAGCTCTCGATTGGCAGCGAGAGGTCATCCAAGCCCACGCGCTGCTAGGGGCAAAGAACCCACACCTGCAGACCTACCTTGTTGGTGGAATGTCCACACCTATTGACCCATCAAGCCAATCTGCCATCAATGCAGACACAATCATCAGACTTAAACGTTTATTCTCCAAGGCGAAAGAATTTGTTGACAAGGTATATCTTCCAGATGTCCTGGCTGTAGCGCCATTCTATCTTGAATGGGCAAGCATAGGAGAAGGCGTTGGAAATTACCTTTCCTATGGCGACTTCCCCGAAGCGGATGGAACACCCTGGCTGCCCGAAGGATTCATTATCGGGAAAGATCTGAGCAAAGTGTATCCAATTGATCATACACAGATCTCTGAATATGTTTCCCACTCCTGGTATGAATACGACGATGAGAGCAAAGGTCTTCACCCCTGGGATGGAGTTACCGCTCCCAACTATACCGGTCCAAAACCACCATATAATTTTCTGAATGTAGATGATAAATATACATGGATGAAAGCTCCCAGACTTGAAGAAAATCCAATGGAGGTTGGTCCACTGGCAAGAATGCTGGTCGCTTATGCAAGTGGACATAAACAGGTTGTTGCAACTGTCAATACTGTCCTGGAAACACTGGGGGTTGGGGCTGAAGCTCTTTTCTCCACACTTGGCAGGACTGCAGCCCGTTGTATTGAAACTGTTGTGACCGCAGGGCAGTTATCTGTTTGGGTAGATGAACTTATTGCGAGCATCGCATCTGGAGATACCCAGATCCATGCGGGAAGTGAGATGTGGAACCCTGAGAATTGGCCTGCTGAAGCCAGAGGATGGGGTCACACTGAAGCACCACGAGGTTCATTAGGGCATTGGATCCATATCAAGGACAAAAAGATCGAGAATTATCAAGCCATTGTTCCAAGCACCTGGAATTGCTCACCAAGAGACTTCAAAGGAAAATCAGGACCCTATGAATCTGCCCTGGTAGGTACTCCCATTGCCGATGAAACTCACCCACTTGAAGTTCTGCGTACAATTCACTCATTTGATCCGTGCATGGCATGTGGTGTGCATTTATTGGATGTGGACGGCAATGATATCACTCAGATCTCGATGGATTCAGCTGACGGGTTCATGAACCCTTTATTGAGGTTGAAAGGATTGTAATAAGTGGTATTTCATGAATCAAAAGTTCCAACAACGTTAGTGCTTGGTGTTGGAAATTTACTGATGGCAGACGAAGGAGTGGGGTTTCGGATTCTTGAGAGGTTGGTCACACAATATCAGATTCCTGAGGAGGTCCTTGTCCTGGATGGGGGAACACTGGGAATGGACCTCCTCTATTATCTTGAGGGAATGACCAACCTTTTATTGGTGGATGCTGTTGAAGCCAGAATAAAACCGGGGAGTGCTGTTCGTCTTGAGGGAGAAAAGGTGCCCTCGTTTTTGACATTGAAAATCTCTCCCCACCAAATTGGAATTTCGGACATGTTATTTGCAGCTAAATTGAAGGATATATATCCTCCAAACATTGTCCTATGGGGAATACAACCTGAGAAGGTGGAGATCGGATTGGATCTTTCCAAGACTTTAGAATTACAACTTGATCCAATGGTTGATAATGTGATCCATGAATTGGAAAATTGGGGGCATAAGATCAAACGCAAAGTTTGATACAATACATTATTATTAATATCTCATAAATCTCCACTCCAAGGTCAACGATTTCTTATTCATGCATGAATTAGCAGTATCAGAGAGTATTTTGAAAATCGCATTAGAGAATGCTGAAAAGGCACATGCAAGTAGTATTAAATCCATCAACCTTGAAATAGGTCAGTTAGCCAGCCTGGTAGATGAATCCATAAATTTCTATTGGGATATTATCAGCGAAGGAACCATTGCTCAAGGCGCAGTGTTAACCATTAATAGAATCTCTGTTGAAATGAGATGCTTTGATTGTGGAAAGGTATTCATCCCAGATGGAGAATCGTTTGAGTGTCCTGATTGTTCAAGCATCAGAGTTCAAGTGATAAGGGGAGATGAAATGAGAGTGGAAAGCATTGATGTGGAGTAATAAATGACCTCCCGAATTGAAGTAACTGAGAAAATCCTTTCATCCAATGATGAACTGGCATTAATAAATAGAAAATATCTTGATGATGCCAATGTTTTTGGAGTTAATATCATGGCATCGCCTGGGGCTGGAAAAACCACGTTCATCATAAAAACGCTTGAATCATTGGGTGGGAGATTAAAATTTGGGGTTATAGAAGGTGACCTGGCTTCTTCCATTGACTCGGACAAGGCAAAGGCAGCCGGAATTCCAGCTGTGCAAATCAACACAGGTGGTGAATGTCATCTGGATGCAGTGATGCTGGATGGAGCAATAAAATCGTTGGATCTTTCCATGTTGGATCTACTCATCGTTGAAAATGTTGGAAACCTGGTATGCCCAATAAACTTTAAGATTGGTACTCACATGAATATCCTGGTTGCCTCTATCCCAGAAGGCGACGATAAACCGTATAAATATCCAGGAGCATACAGAGGAGTAGAAGTATTAATCATCAGTAAAATCGATCTTTTACCATATGTTCCATTCAATATGGAATATTTCAAAAAAGGCGTTGAAGTCCTCAACCCTGGATTGATAACTTTTGTGTTATCTGCCAAGACAGGAGAAGGGATGAACCTTTGGGCAGATTGGTTGGTTGATAAAGTGAACGCATGGAGAGAAAGAAATTAACAATTGAGGTAAATTATGTGTCTTGGTATTCCAGGTAAAGTAACTGAATTGTATGAAGTCAACAATATGAAGATGGCAAAAGTCGATTTTGGCGGAGTGATTAAAGAAGCCTGCATGGATTATTTGCCTGAGATCAAGATAGGTGATTACACTTTGATCCATGTTGGTTTCGGATTATCCATAATTGATGAACAGGAAGCCAAAGAAACAATGGATCTTTTAAATCAAATTGCCAGTATGCCAGAAGAAGGTTGACGATTTGAAATATATCGAAGAATACAGGGATGCAGATCTAACCAAGAAGTTGTTAAAAGATCTCGATAACATCATAACCAAAAATTGGACCTTGATGGAGGTTTGTGGCGGTCAGACGCATTCCATCATAAAATCTGGACTCGATCAACTTCTCCCGAAGAAAATCAATCTCGTCCATGGTCCTGGGTGCCCGGTATGTGTAACACCATTGGAATTGATCGACAAAGCAATTGCCTTGGCATCAAGAAGTGATATTATCTTCACTTCATTTGGAGACATGATACGTGTACCAGGCTCCAAAACGGATCTATTTGCAGTTAAAGCAGCCGGTGGGGATGTACGAATTATTTATTCCCCCCTGGATGCCTTAAAAATCGCCAAAGAAAATCCTGACAAAACGATCGTTTTTTTTGGGATCGGGTTTGAAACCACTGCCCCACCGAATGCGATGTTAGTCCACCAAGCCAAGCTGCAGAATGTTAATAATTTTTGCATGCTAGTATCACATGTGACTGTTCCCGCTGCCATAAAAGCCTTGATGGATTCTCCTGATATTGAAGTGGATGGTTTTTTGGCAGCCGGGCATGTATGCACAGTAATGGGATATTGGGAATATGAACCTCTTGCGCTGAAATATAAAATTCCGATAGTTGTGACAGGTTTTGAGCCAGTGGATATCATGCATGGAATAATAAAATCTGTATCGCAACTGGAGAATGGGATCCATATAGTTGAAAACGCTTATGCACGCTCAGTAGTCCGTGGAGGAAACAAACCTGCGCAAGCTATCATTAACCAAGTATTTGAGATTTGTGATCGCTCCTGGAGGGGGATTGGAGTGATTCCGCAATCTGGGTATCGATTGAGGGGTGAATATGCGGACTTTGACGCTGAGCGGCGATTTCCAGAGATCCAAGGTATTGAAACCAAAGAATCAGAAATATGTATCAGCGGATTGGTGCTTCAAGGAAGGAAAAAGCCCAATGAGTGTCCAGCATTTGGAAAGGAATGTACACCACAGAATCCTTTAGGAGCAACCATGGTATCAACTGAAGGTGCTTGTGCAGCATATTTTCAATTCGGAAGGTTGGGAATTAGAAGTGATCATGGAAGATAATAAATCGCAACTCAACCTTGCGGGTTGGTCGTGTCCAATACCATTAATAAATTACCCAACAATTGTCCTGGGACATGGTTCAGGTGGAAAGATGATGGCTGATCTGATCCAACATTTGTTCGCCCCAGTCTTTAATAGTCAATTATTAAATCAACTTAATGATTCCACAGTATTAGACCTCAAAGAAATTCTTAACTCGTATCCGTCGAAGAGACTAGCATTCACAACTGACTCTTTTGTGATCAACCCAATCTTTTTTCCAGGTGGAAATATTGGCGACCTTTCAATCTATGGAACAGTGAACGACCTCGCAATGAGCGGAGCGAAACCTTTGTTTCTCTCGGCAGGTTTCATCCTTGAAGAAGGTCTCCCGATGAATTCCCTGGGAATTATTGTTTCTTCCATGGCTTCAGCCTGTAAAACTGCAAACGTCTGTATTGCAGCTGGAGACACTAAGGTCGTTAACAAGGGTCATGGTGATGGAATATATATCAATACAACTGGAATTGGAATAATACCAGAAGGAATCAATATATCCATCTCCAATGCAGCACCTGGAGATGTCATTTTGATCAATGGCAGCGTTGGTGATCACGGCATGGCAATCATGTCAGTTCGTTCGGGCTTGGAATTTGAAACGACCATACAAAGTGACACAGCCCCCCTAAACGGGTTGGTGGATGAGTTAATTGATGCCACCCATGAAATTCACTGCATGAGAGATGCTACAAGAGGAGGGTTAGCTGCGGTTCTGAACGAGATGGCAGTTTCTTCCAATGTTGGTGTCGAATTTATAGAAACAGCGGTCCCAATCAAACCTGAAGTCAACGCCGCCTGCGAGATGCTTGGTCTTGATCCATTCTATATTGCCAATGAAGGCAAAATGGTTGTCGTTGTTCCAGAAAATCAAGCTGACAAGGTATTGATGGCTATGCGCAAGCATTCGCTCGGTAAGGATGCGGCTGAAATAGGCAGAGTTGTAGAGAATCACAGAGGCTTGGTCACTGCCCACACAAGAATTGGAGGCAATCGAATTGTAGACCTGCCCGCTGGAGAACTTTTACCAAGAATTTGTTAATTTTTTAAAATGGATTCAGCCAATAATGTAAGACCTTCAATATCCTCAAGATCCAACCACTGCAGCATGATACGTTGAAGACCAGCATTTTCCAATTCCATTATCTGTTCTTTGATCTCATCACCAGTCCCAATGAGAAATCCCCTGCCCCGCAAATATTCTATCGACTGATCCGATCCAATTATCTTCCTTTCGACTTCTTCCCTTGTTTTCCCAAACCGCACCCCAGTCATCATTGACCTTTTTATAGAAGTCTTTTTTCTTCCTTCATTTTCCAACAAAACGTCCATCAAAGTGTTTAATTCCTGAAAAGTCTGCTTATTAATCAAAAGAGAATTCCACTCGTCTGCAAGTTTAGCCGCCAAAGGCAAGGTTCGCCTGGTTCCATTGCCTCCGATCAAAATGGGTGGACCACCAACTCTATTTGGCCTGGGAAGTAACAATACATCTTTTGCCTGAAAGTATTTCCCAGCAAAGTCGAAATGCTCATTGGAATCAAAAAGCATTTTTACCAATTCCACTCCCTCTTCGAAACGCTTGAAACGCTCGTTCACACCCAATAAGTCAAATCCATAATTCTTATGTTCCCTTTCCTGCCATCCTGCCCCCAAACCAAGAATCAACCTTCCATTTGAGAGATCATCGACTGCTGAAGCTGTCCGAGCAGTTATCGCAGGATGTCGAAACGAGACCGGTGATACCATCGAACCAAAATGAATTCGCTTGGTATTATCAGCCAGCCAGGTAAGAGACGCCCATAACTCCAATGAATCTTTGTCAGGAGGATTTCTATTCGTAAAATGATCGGAACGAAACAATCCCCAAAAGCCAAGATCTTCAACAGCCGCTGAAATATTTTTCCAATGATCCCAGTTCAGGCCATTTTGGCCTTCGATCATGATGGCGATATCCATTGTCACCTCACATTATGAACTTATTGATTAGATTAATTATTAAAATTGATTCAAGAAATCATTTCCATGCAGGCTTGTTCCAATAATTGAGAACCATTCAATAACAATTCATCCAATAATATTCTATCGGTTGAAGAGAAATCATTAACTGGTGAATTAATCAAATTGAGTAGAGAACCTCGAATTCCGCTGCAGCGATGTGCCCAAATCGAATCTTGTGAAATTCTCTCCAGCCTGGAGACCAGTAAATTGGCATATTTTATCCTTTCTGGATCAGTCATGGCGCGGTCTCCAACTCAAAATTATAATAATCTATAAAGTTAATAGAAATCTAAATATTATTAATATAATTCAAAATCCAAAAATAATCATTTTGTTTGAAATTTGGGAAATAATTGGGAGGCTTAATACTATGCTCCAGTCGGGGCGGGCGGATTCGAACCGCCGACCTCACGGACCCGAACCGTGCGCTCTACCGAGCTGAGCCACGCCCCGACGTGCGCAGCATTTTATCATACTATCGAGGCAACCACAAGTTTACAGCATGTATAATCGTGGTTTTTTTGGCGATTGACTTGATGATTACTTTCTTGTAAACTTTTATCAATCTTCTATGCACATTATTCTCAATAATTAAAGGAATCAAAATGAAAAAAGAGCGTAAATCTTACCCGGTGGTTGTTATCGTAATTTTCTTCTTTTTTATATTTCTTCATCAAACTGATAAACTGTTGATTGGTTCCTTGCAGGTGCCGATCAGTGAGTCCTTTCACTTAAATGATCTGCAATGGGGATTGGTAAATTCAGGTGCCTTGATCGTTGGAACATTACTTTTTCCAATCTGGGGATACCTATATGACCGTTTTGCACGAGCCAAACTATTAGCACTGGCTTCGTTGATATGGGGAGCGACCACCTGGTTGAGTTCAATCGTCAGAACTTATCCTCAATTCCTTGGGACGCGCGCTTCAACAGGTATTGATGATTCCTCTTACCCGGGTTTATACAGCCTGGTTGCTGATTATTACCCCCCTAAAGTTAGAGGAAAAGTCTATGGAATTTTACAGGTCCCGCAACCACTCGGTTACCTGGCAGGGATGATCCTGGCATTAATGGTTGCTCCAATGCTCAATGGAAAACTATTTAACCTTGAGGGTTGGAGATCCATCTTCCTTATCACGGGATTCCTTGGAATCATCATGGCAATCCTTATATTCTTATTCGTAAAAGATGTTCCAAGAGGTAAATCTGAACCAGAATTTGAAGATGTCAGCGAGATCGGACAGTTTAAATTCTCCTGGGCAGAAGTCAAAAATATCTTCAGAAAGAAAACCATGTGGTTTATTTTCCTGCAGGGATTTGCAGGTGTTTTTCCATGGAACGTGATCACGTATTTCTTCGTTGGTTATTTACAGACTGAAAGAGGATATGACTCGAATTCTGTTCTATTTGTTATGGGACCTGTAATATTGATACTTTCGTTAGGATATTTTCTTGGTGGTTCACTCGGAGATTGGTTGTTTAAAAGGACAAAGAAAGGACGAATCATCATATCTTCCATTGGTGTCATTCTTGGAGCAATATTCTTGATGATGGCTTTACTGACACCAGTTGACCAGAAAACAACTTTCTTTATTTGGATGGCATTGACTGCGATATTCATGCCTTTCTCCTCGCCTAATGTTCTCTCAACCATTTTCGATATCACTGCTCCAGAAGTTCGATCAACCGCCCAATCAGTAGAGTATTTCATAGAAAACAGTGGAGCTGCACTTGCTCCAATAATCGCAGGGGCTGTTGCATTGGCAACCACAAAACAAACAGCAATCCTTTACTTAAGTGTTGCTGCCTGGGGATTATGTTTCCTGCTTTACCTGGGTGCTCTTTTCTTCATTGATGGAGATATCAAATCACTGCGGGATCAAATGGCTGAACGGGCGTCCAAAAAGCAGATTTCGTAAAGCTAACTTCGTTAGAAGAATAATTCCAAAAGGAATATCGATGGAAGTAATCGAAGTATCGCCTTCGAATAAAAACCTTATTCGAGAATTTATTGACTTGCCTTTCAGGATCTATAAAGAAATACCACAATGGGTGCCTGCATTTCGATTCGCTGATAAGGCGAGGTTTGATAAACGCAAGAATCCTTTTTATAAACACTCCGATGCTGCTTTCTTTCTTGCTTTTGATGGTACCCAGGCAGTTGGACGGATTGCGATCATCGATAATCGGTTGCACAATGAACATAATAACGAAAAAACTGCCTTCTTCTATCTATTTGAATGCGAAAACAATATCGAAGCAGCTCAATTGCTATTCGATGCTGGTTCAAGTTGGGCAAAGAAAAGAGGACTTGATCTATTAAGTGGCCCAAAAGGTTTTACACCCTTGGACGGATTTGGATTATTGGTAAAAGGATTCGATCATCGCCCTGCTTTGGGAATACCCTACAACCCACCATATTATGTCGATCTAATTGAAAACTCAGGTTTCGAATTGATCAGGGAATCAGTTTCAGGCTACATAACGACAACGATGGTATTTCCCAAAAGGATACACGAACTTGCAGATCGAATTCGAAAACGTAGAGGGTTGATAACCGAAAATTTTCATTCCCGAAAAGACTTGCGTCGATTCGTTGGTGGATTAAAAGATCTTTACAATGGTGCCCTGGCTGGGATGGAAGGTGGTACTCCCATTACCCAGGACGAAGCAGATTCCCTGGCTTCTCAGATGCTCTGGTTCGCCAATCCAAATCTGATCAAGATCATCAAGAAGATCGATCCAGACAAAGGAGAAGATGAATTGGTTGGCTTCCTTTTTGCTTATCCCGATATCTCCAAAGCGGTGCAAAAAACCAAGGGGAAATTGTTTCCCTTTGGTTGGATGACCATGTTAATGGAGTTAAGAAATACAGATTGGATAAACATCAATGGCGCTGGACTCCGGGAAGATTACCGTGGACTTGGCGGAACTGCAATACTCTTCAGTGAAATGGAAAAATCTGTCAGAGCATCCAGTAAATTTAAACACGCCGATATTGTACAAATCGGAATGGAAAATGATCGCATGCAGCGAGAAATGGCAAATTTCGGGATTGATTTTTATAAAAACCACAATCTCTACCAAAAATCAATAAAATAAATAGATTCCCTGTAGGTAGACATTAAAATTTACTGATGAGTTTTTTCTTTTTATACCGTAGAGACTTTTTCTATGGATAAATATCACTGTTCATTGTTAAGGTATAATCCCAAGAATCAATATTTAAGAATTCAATAAACAATTATTTGGATAAATTAATAGGAATGTAAATTACTATTGGCATTAATTTAAAAAGAAATGGGAAAGCAAGCGCATGGACTCTGTTAATTAATCAGAGTTGACGAGGTTGAGGGTTCCCTGTGTCGCAACAGGGCTAATCCTGGAAGATCTCCAGGAGAAAATCGAAAGATCAGCGGATGCCTTCTGGGATAGCCAATCCCAACTCTTTCCCTCCATATCAGAAGCTGACTAATAAACCTGCCCAGGTGACTGAACAGACAAATATGTAGGCATGGCATAAATAGTGGAGGATTCCCTATGTGTGGTATTGTTGGATATATTGGGCCGCAAGATGCGACCCCTATCGTTCTGAATGGGTTAAAACGGTTGGAATACCGGGGTTATGATTCTGCTGGTATCGCGATCATACAGGATGGGGAAATAAAAATTCGACGGGATTCAGGAAAAATTGCAAACCTTGAACAATTACTCAAGAAATCACCCATTACTGGCACCCCTGGGATTGGTCATACCCGTTGGGCAACCCATGGAGCACCGAATGCTCGAAACGCCCACCCTCACCTTGGAAATATGGGGAGAGTTGTAGTAGTGCATAATGGAATTGTTGAAAATTTTCTTGAATTGAGGGATGAATTAATCAGTGAAGGAACTCAATTTAATTCCGAAACAGATACAGAGACGATCGTTCAACTTGTTGAACGCCACCAAGCTGCTGGATCAAATTTGATCGAAGCAGCCAGGAAGACTTTCAACCAGATCCAAGGGGCGCATGGCATCGTTCTTTTATCTGCAGATGAACTAGATCACATTGTTTGTGCTCGTATAGGTAATGCAGGTGGTGTCGTTATCGGAATTGGAAAAGGAGAGAATTTTATAGCATCAGATATCCCTGCAATTCTTGAACATACCAGAAAAGTGATCTTCCTGGAATCCCATCAAATGGCGATTGTCTCCAAAGATAAAGTAATTGTGCAAACCCTTATTGGTGAGGAGATCAAACCAGAAATTCATACAATCTCATGGGATGCAGTTTCAGCTGAAAAGGGTGAATTCCGGCACTTCATGCAAAAAGAAATCCATGAACAGGTAAGATCACTTACCGACACACTTGCAGGAAGAGTCGATCTAAAGGAAGGTAATGTCCGCTTGCCTGAATTAAACCTGACACCTGAAATGGCTCGCAATATTAATAAGATCCACATTGTAGCGTGCGGAACAGCAGCATATGCAGGTATGGTGGGCAAATATTTGATTGAAAAAATATCCCGAATTCCATGCGAATTGGATATCGCTTCAGAATTTCGTTATCGAGACCCCATTATAGACAACCACAGCATTATGTTAGCAATAAGCCAATCGGGAGAAACTGCAGATACTCTGGCTGCAATTGAGGAGGGAAGGAAAAAAGGAGCCAAGATCTGGTCGATCGTAAACGCCATAGGATCACAAGCCATGCGAATTGCTGATGGATATATATCCATGCAAGCCGGACCAGAAATTGGGGTAGCATCCACCAAGGCATTTACAGCTCCCATTGTTGATCTATACATGCTTGCCATCTTATTGGCTGATCAGCGCGGAACTATTAAATCAGATGAACGGTTCAAATTGGTTTCCGATTTACGGCTGATTCCCGACCTGGTAAGCAGAGCATTGAATAAAGAACCAGAAGTGGAAAAAGTGGCATATTTATTAAAGGATATTCGGGATTGTCTCTACCTCGGTCGTGGTATCAACATGCCAATTGCCTATGAAGGTGCATTAAAACTCAAAGAGATTTCCTATATCCATGCGGAAGGATACCCTGCCGGTGAGATGAAACATGGTCCTATCGCGTTAATTGATGAATCCATGCCGGTTATTTGCATTGCCCCATTTGATCCATGGCATGAAAAAATGATAAGCCAGATCCAACAAGCCAAGGCAAGAGGCGGAATTGTAGTCGCTCTGGCGACTGAAGGAGACGAATTGATCGCCTCCATCGCAGATCATGTACTGTGGATACCAGATACTCCCTGGATGTTAACTCCTGTAATTTCTGTCATTCCTCTACAATTACTTGCATACCACATCGCATCTCTAAGAGGTTTGGATGTGGATCAACCTCGCAATCTCGCAAAAAGTGTGACGGTGGAATAAGGATTGGTAAAAATGTTCCTTCCCACAACAAGAAAAGAAGTGGTGGATCGGGGTTGGGACTCGTTGGATGTGATCCTTGTCAGCGGGGACAGTTACATTGACAGCCCTTATATTGGAACTGCTGTAATCGGAAAACACCTGGAGAGGCATGGATTTAAAGTCGGCATCATTGCACAACCAGATACCAATAATATGGATGATATTGGACGCCTTGGCGAACCAGGTTTGTTCTGGGGAGTTACTGCTGGCTGTGTAGATTCGATGGTTGCAAATTATACGGCTCTAAAAAAGAAACGGAGAACTGATGACTATACACCCGGGGGAGTAAACAATCGTCGACCTGATCGAGCCAGCATCGTTTATACAAACCTGATAAGAAGATATACAAACACCTTGCACATAAATACCAAAACAAAACCAATCGTTCTGGGAGGTATTGAAGCCAGTTTAAGAAGAATAGCTCATTATGATTATTGGTCGAATCGAATTCGAAGATCTATCTTATTTGATGCAAAGGCAGATTACCTACTTTATGGAATGGCTGAAGCTGCTACGCTGGAATTTGCATTCTTGATGAAATCCCAACAAGACCCGAGATCTGTCAAGGGGTTATGTTACATCTCTAAAGGAAAACCGGATGGATATCTAGAAATCCCTTCATTTGAATCTGTCGATAATGATAATGATACATTTACTGACATGTTTCATTTGTTCTATAAAAACAATGATCCCAAAACTGCTCGGGGGTTAATCCAGGCACACGGAGATCGATACCTGGTTCAAAATCCACCTCATGAATATGCAACTCAAGTTGAGTTGGATGATATCTATTCCCTGAATTTTGAATATGAACAGCACCCATATTATGAAAAAATGGGAAAGGTCAAAGCACTTGATACGATAAAATTTTCAATATCAACCCATAGAGGCTGTTATGGTGAATGCAATTTTTGTGCCATTGCAGTCCATGAAGGGAGGACTATCCGTTGGAGAAGCGAAAATTCAATCATTAAAGAAGCAAAAATTCTGACCAAATTGGATGGCTTCAAAGGGTACATCCATGATGTGGGCGGACCTACCGCAAACATGTTTGGGTATGAATGTAAAAAGAAATTAAAATCCGGAAGCTGTGAAGACAGAAGATGCCTTTTTCCAGAAATATGTCCCGCTTTGAAAGCAGACCACTCACCATATACAAATCTCCTGGTTGAGTTAAGAAAATTGAATGGTATCAAGAAAATCTTCGTTGGTTCGGGAATTCGATATGATCTACTCGCTTCAGACAATCTTCATGGTGAAGATCTGATTAAAGAGATTTCAAATCATCATGTTTCCGGGCAATTAAAAATTGCTCCTGAACACATCCAGGACTTTGTCCTGGAGAAAATGGGGAAAACCAACCATGAAAATCTATTATGGTTCAAACAAGAATTCGATGATTTTTCCAGGGCAGCTGGAAAGAAACAATTCCTGACCTATTATTTCATTGCTGCACACCCTGGATGCACTGTAAATGATATGCAGAAATTACGGAATTTTTCAGATTCAACTCTGAAAATCCACCCAGAACAGGTACAGATCTTCACCCCAACACCTTCAACATACTCAACTTTAATGTATTACACGGAAAAAGATCCTTTCACAGGAGAAGCGCTTTTTGTTGAAAAGGATCCAAAACACAAGCAAGAACAAAAGAATATCCTCGTAGAAAAAAATGTATGAACTATTTGCTGTTGTAACTCCTGGATTGGAAAGAATCTCATGGGAAGAATTAAAACTGTTGGGATTTAATCCTCTTGAAATAGAACCTGGCGGGATAAAAATGAGAGGAAACCTTGAATCTATTTATCGCATTAATCTTCTATCCCGCACAATAAGCCGATTGCTGGTTAGACTTGGAAATTTTCATGCTGCTGCATTTTCAGAATTGCGGAAAAAAGCAGGCAGGTTATCCTGGGAGGAATTCATTTTTCCAGGTCTAAACATATCTTTTCGAACAACATGCCACCATTCGAGACTCTATCATTCCAAGGCTGTTGAAGAAAGAGTTGCAGGAGCAATCAGCGATCGATTAGGTGAAAAGACTCAATCCATCCTTCCAAACAGCATCGGAAATACGAAATCTGATCAAATGATCATTGTTCGATTAAATAACGACGAATGTTTAATTAGTGTAGATACATCTGGGGATAATCTCCACAGGAGGGGATACAGATTACAAACTGCGAAAGCTCCCATAAGAGAGAACATTGCAGCTGCCATAATCCTCGCAACAGGTTGGGATCGTCAAAAACCACTTCTCGATCCTTTATGTGGGTCGGGAACGATCCCAATTGAAGCAGCCCTGATGAGTCGAAATATTCCTCCTGGTCTGAACAGACAATTTGCATTCATGCAGTGGAAAAATTTTAACCGGTCTGCCTGGAACCAGATCATCGAATCCGTAAAAACAAGCGAAATAACTCCAGCTCCGATAATCATAGGGTCAGATCGGGACGAAGGAGCCATTCAAATATCCAAAAATAACGCTGCCCGAGCTGGTATCTCTAATCTGATCGAGTTCAACCACTGTGCAATTTCAGCGATCCTGCCTCCCAAAAAGCCAGGATTTCTTATTACCAATCCGCCTTATGGAGTGCGGGTTAGATCAAATAAAGACATACGCAACTTGTATGCTCAATTGGGAAATACAGCCAGACTTCTTTGCAAGGATTGGAAAATTGGATTATTGAGCTCTGATCCTTATTTGCTGTCACAACTCGGATTTGAAGTAGAAAAATCAATTCGATTTTCCAATGGCGGTATTAATGTAATCTTGGGAAGAGGGTTCGTTCCTGGTGACCAATGAAAGCGCAATGAGTCATTCCTTTGTCATCCTTTTCCAGCTGCATTATTTGAACAAATTTAATGTCAACCATTTTTTCTAAAAAAACCCGATCCATCTCACATAATTCAGGAAATTTTTTAATGATGCTTAAATAAGGACAGTTATCAAAGCGGATCAATGGTCCTTCCTTTCCTGCTTCCCACTGTGCCTGGTACTTCATCTCATTCAGGTGTTGAATGCAGTTGGTAATTAATCCTGGAGAGATCTTTAAATTTGGATCCCTGCGAGTCGCAGCCCACTTTCCTGCAATTCTGTCAAGGTACTCAGAGATACCCTGCCTGCCTGAGTCATTTCTTAATAAATCCAAGAGAGGTTCCAGGACATTTTCCAATCCATCACTGGATAAAGATCTTCCTGGAGAATAGACATTTTCTGGTCTTCCACGATCTTTCTTGCATATCACACTTTTTTCAATTAAACCATCTGCAACCAAAACACCCAGGTGATGCCTGATATTTGCTGGAGTCATATCCAGAAAAAGGTTCAACTCAGAAGTTGTGATATTTCTGTATTTTCGGATTAATTCAAGAATTCGTTGTCTGGAAGTTTTATTCATAGTGACATCTGTCATGAAATTATCACGGAATTTATTTATGCAAATATATATTTGTATAAATAAATTGACTTAGAGTGTATCATAAAATATAATACAAAGGTAAGATTTTTATTCATAAATGAAGGAGATGACAGAATGGGTGTAAAAGATATTAATTCCCCAGGATACGAGATCCCCGACGAACTTGAAAATCAGGTGGCAATCACCACTCTGGACAAGATCTACAACTGGGGTAGAAGCGCTTCGGTCTGGCCTTTAATGTTCGCTCTTGCCTGCTGTGGTATCGAATATATTTGTGCCCAAGCCAGCCGTTTTGATCTTTCAAGATTCGGCATGGAAGTTACACGCCCCAGTCCAAGGCAAAGTGATCTTATGCTTGTTTCTGGAACAGTAACCAAGAAAATGATGCCGACTATTGTGCGCTTATATAACCAAATGCCCGAACCCAAGTATGTCATTGCCATGGGAGCTTGTGCTTCAGGTGGTGGTCCTTTTAAGGAAGGATATAACGTTGTATCAGGCATCGATAGATACATCCCTGTAGATGTCTATATCCCTGGGTGCCCCCCAACCCCTCAAGCCTTGGTCCATGGTTTGATTAAATTACAGGAAAAAATCCGTAATCAAACCTTGAAAACAGTGCGATGGTATCAGAAAGGTGAAGACCAGGCATCCATACCCATTCCAATCCTTGGCCCTGATCTGATCGATCCAAGAAAAATACCACTTATCAAGAATAACGGAGCGTAGGAGAAAGATATGACAACACCTGCACCTTCAATAACCTTTGACCTTTCTTCATTATTCCCTGATTATGCAACCGCAGACACTCGTGAAGGATATTCAGGATGGATCATCAAAACTAATCATCTTGTCGATGTGGCCACTGAATTAAGAGATACCTATGGATTTGATCATCTGACCTCCATCACAGGTGTGGACTACTTTCCAGAAGAACTCATGGAAGTTGTTTACCATGTTTTCAACACCACCGGTGGACCTGTTTTGAATTTTAAAGTTCAAGCAGTTCGCAAGGATCCCATCGAAGTCCCAAGCCTGGTATCGGTTTACCCGGGAGCAGAGTTTCAGGAGCGAGAGATTTGGGACCTTTTCGGAGTAGTTTTCACCGGACACCCCGACCTTCGCCGAATTCTTATGTGGGAAGGTTTTGCCGGACATCCAATGCGAAAAGATTGGAAGGAGGCATATTTCGAAGAAGACAACAAGCCGTTCAAATCCAGATGGCCTGAAGGAAGAATTGTTCAAGCCGAAGATGAGAATAAATTCAGCGACAACATTTCCTATCCGAGTAATTTTGATCCGGAGAAATGGATCCCTGAGGGCGAAAATGCGTTATATGGAGCTCTTGCCCGTTATGACTATACCAACGACGACGGGATAAC
>DATEUN010000010.1:0-9176 GCA_035283125.1 Anaerolineales bacterium | reverse complement strand
GAATGACAATATCAATTGGAGGGGAGGTTGGAGAGGATGTATTTGGAGGGGAAGAAGAGGGCGACGCGTGCGTCGCCCCTACGGGATTTGGAGGGGAATTTGATTGATTTGGAGGGGAAGAGGGTGCCGCGATTCGAAAACGCCCGGTGTCGATGATGGCGAGGAAGCGATAGCCGATGTCGGATTTGACGGAAGCGGTGAATTTGACAGGGATAAGGCGGGAGGGGAAAGCTTTGGCAAGCATTGACCAGAGTCCCTCGCCAACACCGGTGGCATCGATGACGATGTAAAGGGGATTCCAGGCGTGGATGAGGTTGACGAGCTGACCGTAGAGGGTGAGGTGGTCGAGCCCGGTCCAGCTTAGGCGGTGGATGACGGTATAGGTGGGGTACTGGAGGATGGGAATGGAGGAGGTATCGACCTGGACGATGGAGAGGGCAGCCGCATCGCGGGCAGGGTTGGCAAGTTGGGCAGCGGGGTCAGCCATGAGAGCTTCGTCCTGACCGGCGAGGTCGAGGAGGAATACGAGAGAAGCAACGGGCGGGACATGTCCCGCCCCTACAGGATTTGGAGGGGAAGATGGAGGAGATGGATTTGGAGGGGAAGGATTTATGGAGGAGGTAACTGATTCATCAGACTGATTATCTTCAGAATTAGGTATGAGATCCTTCGCTTTGCTCAGGATGACAGAATTAATTGGAGGGGAAGATTGGGAGGAAGGTGTTTGTTTGATTATCTGATCTGGCCTATTAACCAGATCTTCCCTATCCCGCCCCCACCCCAACCCTCCCCCAAGAAAAATGGGAGAGGGAGAGTCAGTACCAAATATTAATGCCATACGAGCGGGGGTGAACATGCCGGAGGAGGCGTCGATCTCTTCATTGAAGTACTGGGTTTTGACGAGGGGATGCTGGCGACCCCAACGGGCTACTACGGCGTCGACGTGGGCACCATAAGGAGGGAGGGCAAGGCGGACCTGGTCGGCGTCGAGCATGAAGAGGCGGGGATGACCGTCCTGAGATTGGGCGTAACGGGCGTGGCGAATCTCCTGAGAGAGGAGGGTGGCGGAAGTCCAGAGGGTGCCGGCAAAGATGCGGGTGGCGTTGGTGGAGGCGAGCATGGGATGGATACGGTGCTGGTAGAGGGCGGGAGAGATATCCTGGGCTTCATTGACGATGAGGAGGAGGGAGGCGGTAGCGCCGACGATGCTGGAGGAGGCGTCCCCGGAGAGGAAGGTGACACGAGCCTGATCGATGCGGCGGATGTAGCTGCCATGCTTGCGCCAGCGATGGGCAAGGAGGGGGTTGTTCTGAAGAAGCTGATCGAAGCGGAGGAGGGTGTTGAGAGTCTGAGGTTTGTAGGTGGGGTTGACAAAGATGATGCCGGCGGGGAAGGGCGAGAAGAGGTCGAGAAGGTAGGCGGTGAGGTGGAGGAGGAACTCGTCCTTGCCGGACTGGCGGGGGAAGACGATGGTGAAAGCATCGCCGCGGTGATTGAGGATGGAATCGAAGATGGGCTGGAAGGGGGCGGACTGGTAGGGACGGAGGGCGACGCCGGAGGCGCGGCGGGTGTACTCAGGGAAGGAGGAGAGGAGGGAGTCGATGGGCTGGGTCATGGTTAAAAGGAAGGTGACTCCAGCCGATGGTACTATTATAGAACATTTGTGCGGTTAATGCAAGGGGGTTAAATAATTATTTGGATCCAATTTTATCTATATCAACATAATATTCAAAGTGAGAATCCCAAAAACCAGAACGGTAGAAATGATGTATTTCTTGAATTCGTTGTTTTATCAATGTTCGTAATGCATCTATTGTTTCAATGTTTAAAGGTTTTAATAACTGAATTGCAAATTTCTCGTTTGTAGCTTCTACGAGAAATCTGAGTTGATATTTAAATAAATATAAAGTACTCGAAGGTCTCCAAGCAAACCCGGCACGTAGAAAAAGAAAAAAATCTGCTGCAATGAATTGCTCCATTGGGCAAATTAAGCGTAAATCTCCTGATGTATGCCTTTCTTCAAGAATATCAGCATGAATAGACATCCGATCAGAATTTAACCTATTTTTTCGATAACCAAGTACTTCAATATATTCAGAAATTCGTTCAAATGAAACTGAATCAGGTGATCCATTTTTAATATTCTTTACATATAAAATGTCATTAAGAATTCTTGAAATTAATTCCCACCGATTTTCAATTATCAAAAATGAGATAAATGTTACAAATAATTCATGACCAATGAATTTATAGAAATCAAATTGAGTTTTCTTATAACCACCTGAAAAGCCTTGCGGAAGATTATATTTTTCAACAATTTGCTCTAATGATTTAAATAAGGCTAAAGCTGAATCTTGTGAATTTAAAACAGCTATCGATTCTGATAATTTAGAAAATTCAAAAAGGAAACCATTTGTTTTCTCGATTGATTCCATAAATACTTCATCAGGTTCTTCTTCACTTTTTTCGCCTGCAAAATCAGGGGCAATTTCTGTTAAGAAATTGAATAATGATTTCATGAATCCCCTTACTAAATATAATTGATTTGGTTGATCATTAGTTATGGCTAAAATTGCTTCATCCACAAGGGAGACCTTTACTGGAGTGATGATTTCTTCATTTTCTAGATTATCAAGAATTGTTCGTACACCCTCCACAAGAATAGCAGTCAGTTTCTTTCTTTCAGAGCTTCGATCAGTTTCTTGTGGTTCCATTTTATAAGAGATTATTCGCTTCATGCGTAAATCAAATGGTAAAACTTCAGGATTGCCGAAGGCTGTATTCATCACCATTAAAATTCTATCGAAACCTAAAACATTAATTGCAAAACCAAGCTCAATTAAAACATTAGGGTTTGGCGTTTTTCTTGAATGATCATTTATGTTAATAATGGAAACATCTGCAACGAAAATATGAGATTTTGCTATCTTCCCAAAAATAGTATCAGCAATATCAGGAGCACCTGGAACACCAATTGTATCTCGGTCGAGAACTGGTTCGATGTGAATACTTTCATCTTTACGAATTCTTTTTGCAGCTTCTTCAAGTGCAGTCTGAATAAAACCTCGATTTGTAGAGTTTGGTAAATCTGTTTCCCAGGAATAAAAAATATTACATTGCTGCAGTTTTTCTAATGACATTCAATTCACCTCTGATAGGGGGAATTATTAATCACTTTTTGCCTTTTCCAAATTAAATTGGCATTAATAAAATGATTTGGTGAATCTTTTTTCATTGCAGATATAGAGATAATCTCATTTTGAACAGAATAAATTAATTTAAAATATATAACTTTAGGCTTTTATAATTTTGTACGAGAGTAAATTCATTAATAAGTTATTCATCTGATAAACCTTTCTCATTATTTCTGTGGAAGTTAATTAATGAAGAAATTATTATTTTCAATTCATCTTCGTGGCTTAATGAATTGATATCAATTGCAGCACAAGGACCATTATAAAAATCCTGCACTCCTTTAGATAAAGGAGCTACAGTATAATATTTTGCTAAACTACGAATCCTTTCCTCGGGCATCATTACTACAAGTCGTATTTTTTTATTTCGAATCTTCATAAAAGCAATATTCTTCGGTGCTTTTATCGAAATGTAATATTTTTGAGGATTAAAAACAGCAGATGAATCTATTTCCAAGGTTATTTGTTTTAATTTTTCATAAATATCTTTGACAATTTTGTCAACACCTTCGAGATGATATTCCTCACTTATTTGATCTTCTTCAATCGTTTCATCATTATCATCAATAAATCCTGCTTGCTCAACATATTGAATAGTTTCAAAATCAGGTGTTATAGTATAAATAACATCTTTATTAAATGTGTATTTTCTTAATTCAACAAACTTAACTAACTTTCCCCAAGTATCGGTATATGTATCAGAAATTTCAGGAAGCTGGCGAATTGGGCCATCTGCGATGAGCAGGATATTCTGATTTGAGTCAATAATGTCGCTTAAAAATTTATATATTTCCTTTCGTCCAATTAAACTTTGAAACGATTCTTTAATGGAATCATCACGATCTACAATTGTATATAACTTATCAACTAGCTCTTTTCTTAACTTCGTATTTTTAAAGAATGCGAAAAACTTGGTTATTTGAGGGAATATATGATTATAGAAACTATGATGGGTAACTTCAACTTCTACAACATAAAATTGCGGATCAGTTTTATCTGTAAAATCAAAGAAAAATCCATCGGGAATGGTTCCCCCTAATGATTTCGATTCGATTTTCTTTTTCGCATTTATATAAATTGTATCTTTTCCGAAAAGAATATTGGATACTTCCACAACCTCATCTTCAAATTCCTTTTCAGAAGAAAATTTATGTTCGATATACCTTTTTCCATTCCCTATAATGGTCATTAATATCTCCAATTAATTATTTATATTTTCAAATTGCAAAATACCTGATTATTATCTTACATCATTTTGAATATTGAAGTCAATTAAACGGGTTGCACAATTTATGTACACCAATCTATTGACTCTATGCTAATTCTGAGAAATATATAAGAAAACTTCTTATACCTTTGATTAAACAACCAAAAAAAGTGTTGTTCTAATTTCTCAAAATAGTGTTATTGGTCTTGCATTCATTGCCATTACGTTATAAATAGAGGGTAAAGTGGTTAATCTCTTTGTTGGATCCAACTCATTTAGATGCCTCCCGGTCAATTCTTCCCATTTCATAATATCATTGACCATTACATGAATTACATCTCCAACATCTACTGTCTTGAATAGATGAAGCCATTGAGTATTGTCAACCGGTAAAATAATTTCCGGCAGAACTGAAAAAAGGATCTTGCTCGCCCCAACAAGACCATAAGATATTTTTCCCATTGAAAATGGAAGGATTTTTTTGGATATTTTCCATATCTCTGCTGTTAATTCTTCGAGTTGCTTTTCATTAATCTCAAGGATATACCTATCTCTGGATAAACCGCTATTCATCACAGAACGATTAATTTCAACAATGCTCTCTCCAACTTCATTCCATATATTACGTAATTTGATTTCAAGATTCCCATGAAAAGGTCCAGACCTGGTCATTTTAAAATTTGCTAATAATCGCGATGCACAATTGATGAAGGTCTCACCTTTTTCATCCAATTTCCTGGAATTTTCAATAATTTCCCTGACCACTTCATTGTAACCACCCCCAAATTCATGAATTTTCGTGGTTATCTCAATTGGACTTACAGGATAGTCATTCTCATTAAATAATATTTTAATTGGCATCATTTCTACCTCTCAATCAAGATCAATCATAATTTTAATAAAGATATTCCTGAGAAATTATTTTTTTTCGATTAATGTATTCTATTATTTCATGAATCTTCTTTTTTACGTCCAGCGGATCATAAATGCCGTTAAAGCTCTCCCTAGTCCCACCTGTCCCCGTCACGATAACACTACCATAATTTAACAATCTGCCGATGATATTCTGATTAACTGACACACTCTCAATTTTTGTTATGAGCATTTCGATTGTATGCCTACGGATTAATCCTTTTTTCGCAATAATACGAAGGTTCGTGATAGCGAATTCGGTTGTGTAAAGGGTGATAACAGCCTGCACAGCAAGATAAATTGTAGAAAGGAATAGAAATCCAGAAAACAAGATAATCAAACCCCCAAAAAAGTTTTCGGCAGTCAAAGGGGGAATTGGTGATCCGGGAGTTTGTATTCGAGCAGCTTTACTGAACCCAAATGACCCGACAATAAACGTAATTGCTAACATCAATATCGACGGAATGAAAACAGACGGGTGAATTCGTGCGCTAAACAAGACCTTTTCATTGGCTGTTAAATTTTCTTAAACATAACTCATCTTTTATCTCCCACAATGCATAAATGAGGATATAGCACACGTATTATAGAATATAAGATTGAGAGTTAAAAGTCAATACGGAAATTAGCTTTCCAGAAGTTCAAATCCTCTACTTGTCAGTTTCTTTCGCCAGCCTCCTCCGCCTCCAGAAGAATATGCCCGCCGATGCCGAAGTCACCGAGTCCTGGCTTCATGACCTGCTCAATAAGATCGCCGACCCTGCCCTTTCAACTGGAGTCGAAGAAAATGGAGAAAACAAAGATGCCTGATTCGTTTCGATTCGTTCCGCGGAACGAATCGGCAGTCTTTCCCTATCCCGGCTTTTCCAGCCTGCATTGGACGGATGACTGCCAGGATTACAGGATTGGTTGTTGCATAATTGTGCAAAAAGACGCAAAATATGAACAATATTATATTCCTGGGAGGGACCCTATGAAGATCAAACCTGGATCATCCATTCTGCCAATAATCCTGATTACCCTCGCATTGGTGCTGGTCGGCTGCGCACCCAAAACCGTTACGCGCGGCGGCACACTGGCGGTCTGTCCGCCGGAATTCCTGCACGCTCCCCTGTATGTCTCCCCAACCAACAACGACCATACATCTCTCACTCCCATCCTGGATTGGGATTACCCCGAGGTGCATTTCCCGGCTGATTCAGAGAACCTCTGCCACCCGGAGAAATACCGCATCACCTACAAGAAGGGTCCCCTCTTCATGGAAGCCGGCGGTGCTTTCGTGGATGGCGACCAGACCAGCTACCAGATGCCCGCCCTGCAGGCTGGTGCGGAGTACACCTGGTCGGTCTCCTCCATGACCCTTGACGCCAACGGTCCCTTTGCCGGCATCTGGCGTTTCTTCGTCGGTGAAAACTGCGAGACCGGTCCGCTTACCGCGCCCATCCTGCTGCAGCCATTCAACGGCGCCACCCTCAACCACCTGGTGCCCACCCTGGTCTGGCAAAGCAGCACCACCTGCATACCGTCCGGTTACCATGTTGACATCGCCACCGATCCACAGTTTGCCAACATCGTCTTCAACACCGAAACACCGGACCCCCTGCAGACCTTCCAGGTTCCCAACCCGCTCAGCAACTGCACCCGCTATTACTGGCGGGTCGGCGCGCTCATGACCTACCAGGTGCAGCCTTTCTCGGAAACCTTCTCCTTCCGGGTTGCCACCGAGGGCTGCGAAGCAGAACCGGGCGCCGGCAGCATTGTCGGCAAAGTCTGGCGTGACCAGTGCAGCGTACCCCATGATGGCAGCATACCATCCCCCATGCCCGCCGGCTGCACCGCCGTCTCCGATGGCACCATCGCCGATGGCATCCGCCAGGCGGGTGAATTTGGCATCGCCGATGTCATCGTTCGGGTCGGAGCCGGGGATTGCGGCGCCAGTACACCGCTCGGCTTGACCATCACCGACTCCTCCGGGGATTACTACCTGCACGGTCTGCAGGGCGGCACCTACTGCATCAGCATTGATTCCAGTGAAAATCCCATCTGGCTGGGAGGACCCATCAATGGCTGGTGGACGCAGCCGCAGGCTGCCTATGGCACACCCATCGCTTCCTTTGAGATCGACCTGGCGTCCGACCAGGACCTGCCGGGTGTGGATTTTGGCTGGCAGTTCGACAACAGTGATGAACCGGTTTCCACCAACACGCTTGGGGGCGTGATCTACCATGACCTGTGCGCCATTCCCATCGGCGTCGGATATAACGGTCCCCTCCTCGATGGCTGCGTTCAGCATGACGGCTACATCACCGGCGACTGGCAGCGCCAGGAGGGTGAAGCCGGCATCCCGGGAGTTACCGTCACCGCCCATGAGAACATGTGCAGCAATCCCGTATCTCAGACCACGGTCACCGATGCCCAGGGTCACTTTTCCTTCAACCTCGCTTCCGGCATCGCCCACTGCATCATTGTCGATTCCCTCTCCGGCGCCAATGCACCCGTCCTTCAGTATGGCGTCTGGTCCATCAACCCCGCCAACCCTGTCTACGAGTATTCCTTCAACTTCAACGGCACGGGTCAGACCGACCTGGAATACTTCTCCTTCGCCTGGGATTACGCTCAACTGCCCGACTTTCCGACTGGAGAACCCACACCCCTGTTCGAATTCCCGATCTTTACACCAGGTTTCGACCTGAACTGCCGCGAAGGTCCCGCCATTGCCTGGCCCATCCTGGCAAAGGTCAAGTCCGGCATGCAGATCCCGGTGCTCATGCGCACCGTTAACAACGACTGGCTGCAGTTGAAACCGGCTGGCATGCTCAATAAGGCGGATTTTCCCGGGTTTGAATACTTCCGAGAAGATCTGCGCTGCTGGGTGATGAGTTCGAATGGAAAGCTGGAAGGCAGCCTGGATGGGGTGGAAGCCTACTTTGGTCCTTCGGATCCCACCGCCCAGCCCACACAGGTGGCTTGTGCCAACCTGGCTGAATCTGCCTGCAAGGCTCAGCCGACCTGTGAATGGATCGAACCTTTGGTCACTGTCGGCTACTGCACCGATAAATAGCCGCTGGGATATTGCTCAGCAAACAGCGGCAGGAGAGCTTCCTGCCGCTGTTAGTCCAGGTTCGATCCCCGGGCAATAGACTCCGCCCGTTTCAGGTCAGCGGGAGTGTTGAGGTTCATAAAGAGATGCGGGTTTGGGTCGACCGCTGCCACCTGTTCAAAGGGCACCACCTCGACCCGCACCTGGGGGAACCACGAAATGAGCTTCAGTTCCCCCCCTTCGAGGGCGAGACGGACTTGCGGAAGGCAGGTCTCCCGCCGGTAGACGGCGTGCAGGGGTTCCAGTCCCTCGGCGCTGGAAGGGATGGCAACATCTCCCCCGCTCGACTCCAGCCTTCCCGCCAGGGTTGCCAGCAGCGCGGCGCTGGCGAAGGGCATGTCGCATGCCACCACCGCCACCAGCGGCTTTCCCGCTGCTGAAAGGGCGGTCAGCAACCCTCCCAGGGCACCATACCCGGGCAGGAGGTCTGCATAAAGGGGCAGGTCGAGAAAGCGGTATGCATCCGGGTTGTTGGTGGTCACCAGCACCTCGTCCGCCATGGGAGACAGGCGCTCGATCACGCGCCGGATCAGGGGCTTACCGAGGAATGGCAGCAGGCCCTTGTCGGAACCCATGCGGCGGGATTCGCCTCCCGCCTGGATGACCAGTGTGAGCATGGCGCTATTATAAACGTTCAGACTGTCATTGTGAGTCCTGTAAGGACGAAGCAATCTCGCTTCCCCGAAGTTATTATGTCGCTTTTGATAACGGGATTGCCACACCTCCCGCTGGTCGGTTCGCAATGACAACAGATTACTTAAAG
>DATEUN010000009.1:0-2388 GCA_035283125.1 Anaerolineales bacterium | reverse complement strand
TATCCATTCGCGATCAGCTGGGTAACCGCACCTTGTTCTACGGCTGGCATGGCACCTGCCTCTTGATTGCAACTGCACCATGGCCTGTTGCTCATGTGATCCACGGATCTGCCAGGCTTGATGAGAATGGACTGGCTCATTTTTTTGCCATTGATCCTTCGCCTGATGGTCAGACGTTGTTCAAGGGGGTTAAGGAATTGCTTCCTGCCCATATGATGAAGGTCAATCGATCTGCTGTTGTCCACAATTGTTATTGGGAACCGGACTTATCCCAGAAGCTGCGCTATAAGCACGATGATGAATATTCAGATCATTTCCTCGACCTGCTTGAAAAGAGTGTAAATAATTGTCTTCGCTCGGATGGGAAGGTCGGCTTGTTGATGAGCGGGGGGATGGATTCCACCTCGGTTGCTGCACTGGCTGCCCGAATGATTGAACCTGAACGGTTGGATACTTTTTCGTTCGTGTTTAACGAACTTATGGATTGTGATGAAAAGTATCCCATTCTGGAAGTCCAGAAGCAGTGGGATCTAGATTCCAGGTTGATCCCTTGTGATAACCTATGGCCATTTAAGGATATGGCTGCCTTGCCCTTCAATCCGAACTTTCCGGAGGTGAATCTCTATCGTCAGTTAAAGGAAAGGATCTATCAGGCTGCTTCCAATGCGGGGATCAATGTTCTTCTGACTGGTGGCTTCGGGGATCATCTCTATGATAAAGAGGGCGATTGGTTGCTGGATCTATTTCTTGATGGGAAGATCATCTCTGCAGGGAGGAAAATGCTTCACCAGGTCAGGGATCAGGGATGGAAAAGGTTTCTTTTATCGGGAAATGTTCGCAGGCTGGTTAGGCATCTTGTAACTCCCTTCCGGGGAAATAAAGACCGGACGTCAGGGCGAAAGCCTGGTTGGTTGACAGAATACTCGCATGGATTATTATCAAAAGAGATCTTCGATAGTGCCTGCTATCCTGGTTCTTACCCATCCATGCTTGGACTGCTCGCGTCACAGAGCACAACGATCGAGAACTTTCCAGCCGGCAGGTATGGTCTTGAGTTGCGTCATCCATTTCGGGATTTGCGTTTGCTTGAGTTTGTTCTCAGCATTCCCGCTTATCAATTGATCAGAAATGAACAAAAGAAATATATTTTAAGGAATGCAATGAAGGGAATCCTTCCTGAATCTGTTCGCACAATGCCAAAGATCGTCACGTTAAATTCTCTATACAAACGTGGAGTTGAAGTTGAAGGAGCAAAGATCGAATCCAGATTAAATGAACCTGGCGGTCAATGGAAAAAATATGTTAGGCCGGAATGGGTAAAAGACTATTGGCAATTGGGTCAGGTTTCTGATGGACCGGGATCCCTGCTTCCCTGGCTATGCATTTCGTTTGAGTCGTGGTATAAATTATTGGGTTGAAATATTGGTGAGGGATGAAACATGAATAACAGCAATGACAATGATAAAGAAATCAATGATTCTTTTTTGCAGGGAAACGATCCCAAAAAAGAGTATTCAAAACCGGTTTTATTGGTTCTCGGTGACTTGAGAACCCTCACATTGGGACCCTCGATAGGTGTTGTGGATGTTAGCGGTGGAGGTTGGCCTGAGAATACCGAATTTCCTTAAGTTTCAAAATCATCAGGCAGGCGGTCTCTGGAATTCCATGGAGTTTCTCTATTTTAAGATTTGACAATTGTCATTTCCATTCATCATGACTGGGAAAGTCGTAGGAAGCAGCGATCCATAACAAGTTCTGAGTCCATTCTTAACGGCAGATAAACATTTTCATGGGACGGCTTGACAAGCCGTCCCATGGTATTTAATCCCCCTCCCCTCAGGTGATATCCGCTCATCACCAGGCAGGGTCGTTGGCGTTCATAGGATGGCACAAGTGATTAAGGTGCACAAATCAATTAACGACGATTTGATCTAACACTCTCATTTTGCCAAGCCTCCTCCCTTCGGTTTATCATAACGCGTCTGATCGGGATTCAGCTTACAATGTGATTATTTAGAGGATGACAATTGTGTAAAGTTCAAGCTTGCTATATTATTTAATAATTATCGATTAACATTCAAGTGTAAGGATTGTTTCCGAAATTCATCGACGAGGTCCAAAATGGAAAAATCATCATATTATGCATCTCTCCCTCCCGATGTCATCCTGCGCAAGGTGGAAGAAGAAGCGGTCTTGCTAAACCTCAAGAACACCCGTTATTATTCGCTCGATCCCGTCGGAACTCGTATGGTGGAGGTGCTCACTTCAAGCGGCTCATTTAAACAGGCATCCGCTCTACTATCCGAAGAATACGATATTGATCCTGTCACCTTGCAAAGCGACCTGCAGGAATTGATCAACAAATTACTTGCACGCGGACTTATCGAA
>DATEUN010000008.1:0-20190 GCA_035283125.1 Anaerolineales bacterium | reverse complement strand
TTGCCAAATTGCTCTTGCAGCTTACCCGGGATTCGATGGAGACGGACAGCCTCCAGCCATCAATCGATGACTTCATCCCTGCTTAGCCTTGCTCCAAACGGGGGTTGCCTGGCCATCCATATTACGATGAATGCCGGTGGTCTCTTACACCACCTTTTCACCATCACCCGGCAAAACCGGGCTGTTTGTTTCTGTGGCCCTAGTCCGGTGGGTTTTCCTTGCGGAGTTTCCCCACCCCGGCAATTAACCGACGTTTTGTCCTGTGGAGTGCGGACTTTCCTCGACCTGGAAATCCAGGCCGCGACCGTCTGACCAACCTGAGGCGAAAACATCATAACTGCACTTAATCCAATCGTCAATGATAAAAAAAGGAACTCATGAGTTTTGTCACCTGCCTTATGTTAATTTCGATTGTGGATAAGGTTGATTGCTTGTGCTATATTCCTTCAGGAAAACCACTTAACAGGAGATGATGATGTCAAAAACGATAGAGGATTTGAAAGCTGCATTTTCAGGAGAATCTCAGGCAAATAGAAAGTATCTTGCCTATGCCCAAAAGGCGGAAGAGGATGGTTTTAAACAGGTGGCAAAATTATTCCGCGCTGTAGCTGCAGCTGAAACGGTTCATGCTCATAAGCACTTGAAAATCCTGGGAGGGATTGGATCCACTGACGAGAACCTGAAAGATGCAATGGCAGGGGAAAATTATGAAGTGACCACAATGTATCCCGAGTTTATGAAGGATGCAGAATCTGATGATATGAAAAAAGCATTTACAAGTTTCAAGTGGGCATGGGAAGTTGAACAGGTTCATGAAAAACTTTATCAAAAGGCTATTGATAATCTTGGGAAAGAAACCAACGATGTGGATTATTATGTCTGCCCGGTTTGTGGCTTTACCCATGAAGGTGTTTTTGAGGGGAGATGCCCCGTTTGCAACACGCTCGCTGAAAAATTCGAAAAGATCGATTAATTTTTGGTTAAAGCACTCATGAGATTAGAAAAGAGATTAGAATAGAGTCTCTGGACAATTTCCATAAGTTCAGGTAAACTTATTCCTCATGAAATTGTAATGAATTTTTGGAGGAAGTAGCTTTGGCAAATATTAAATCACAGATCAAGCGCAATAGACAGAATGAAAAGAGGCGTTTGCGCAATCGATATGCTCGCGGAATTACACGGGCAGCATTAACGGAAGCTCGTGAAGCCATACAGACTGGTGATGTCGAAAACTCAGAAGCGGCTGTTCTTACCGCTATTGGTGCTTTGGATAAGGCAACCCAGAAAGGTATCCTTCACAAGAACAATGCAGCTCGGAGAAAATCCAGGTTGATGAAAAGGTTGGCAGCTCTCAAGGCAAACCAATAAAAAACTCATTTCAGTAACTTTAATCGACGGGGATCCTCCAGGAAGTGGAAGGATCTCCGTTTTGTGCGTTATAGTTGAGCGAACAAGTTCTTAATGAAATTTGCTCTTCCTTGTTGAAGACCCTGCAATGTTATAATCAAATTGTTAAATGGGAAACCATGTCTCACCCTGAATAACTTATTGGATACCGTTATCCAAATTATCTGACCATTACTGGTACCTTGAATGATAAAAGAAGAAGAAAAGCGGCTGGAAAAAATTATCCTTGATGCATGTGAGCAAAAAGGCCTGCCAATAACTGAATTGAAATGGTCGTCTATTCCATTTAGCGGCGAATGGGGTATTTCCACATCATTTTTCCAGGCGGCTGCAGAAGAAGCTCGTTCAGGAATAAGGAGCGGCTTGCCTGTTCCCCAGAGAGCTCAGCAAATTGCTGTTGGGCTAAGCGAGATGATGGTTGGATTGGAAAAAATCAGCCATGTTGATCCTGTTAATGGTTATTTAAATATATATTTTTCCAATGCAGATTTTGCACGGGAAGTTGTTGATACTGTAATATCTCATGGATCTGATTATGGGAGAGGCGACCCCAAGGGTGAGCGGGTAATGGTCGAGTATGCCCAACCTAATACCCACCATTCTTTTCATATCGGACATTATCGAAATACGATTCTTGGGGAAGTTTTGGCACGCCAGGTTGAATTTGCAGGTTTCGAGACCATTCGAGCATCCTATCCCGGTGATATTGGACTCAGTGTGATAACTGTCCTATGGGCTTATAAAAGATTTCATTCTGGAGAAGAACCAGAGGGTATCCACGAACGCGGTCAGTGGCTTGGAAAATTATATACAGAAGCGGTCAACTTGTTGGAACCTAAAGAGGGAGAAAGCAAGGCTGAAAAGGAACTTAGGGAAAAATACGAATCTGAACGACGTGAAATCTACAGGTTATGGGATGCTGGAGATCCTGAGTTAAGGGAGCTTTGGTTAAGAACACGTGAATGGAGCCTGGTTGAGCTGAGAGATATTTTGACTTTATTGGATATACATATTGATGTCTGGTTTTTCGAGAGCGAAGTTGACGAACCATCAAAACTGATAGTAGAAGAGTTGATCCAAAAAGGTATTGCGGATGATGAGCGACCTCAAGGTGGTGCAGTGATCATTCGCATAGATGAAAAACTTGGTTTAACAAAAGAAAAATATCGATCGAATGTAATTCTTCGATCAGATGGTACAACCCTGTATCTGACGAAAGATCTGGCACTGGCAAAGGAAAAATTCGAGAAATACCACGCTGATCGTTCCATTTATGTTGTGGATACCAGACAATCACTACACCTGCAACAGACATTCGCAATCCTCAAACTTTGGGGGTTTCCGCAGGCAGAAAAATGCTATCACCTCGGATATGGCTTTGTAAGTCTCCCGGAAGGAGCCATGTCTTCCAGGAAGGGGAGGGTGGTTCTTTTTAAAGATGTCTTTGATGAAGCTGAGCATAGAGCCCTGGATGCCATGGGAGATCGAAATCCTGATCTATCTAAAGAGGAACGTAAAAAAATTGCCAGGCAAATTGGACTTGGAGCACTGGCTTATGGAATGTTGTCTGTTGACAATAACAGGGATATTGTCTTCGATATTGATGAGGCATTGAGTTTCGATGGAAAAACAGGTCCTTACATCCAGAATGCTTATGTCAGGGCGAACAGCATCCTGCGTAAAGCTGGTGGTATACCGGATATTGGCAAGTTTGAGTATGAATTGGACAAGCATGAAATTGATCTGATCGATAAAATTTCACGTTTCCCGATGATTGTGCAGCAGGCAGCAGAAGAATATCGCCCGTTGGTAATGGCAAATTTCGCCTATGAGCTTGCCAATACCTTCCATAGTTTTTATCATGCTGTTAAAGTAATTCAGGCTGAAACAAATGAGATAATGAATGCCAGGTTGCGTTTGGTGGCAGCTGCCAGGCAAACCATATCCAATGCACTGTGGTTATTGGGCATCACAGCCCCAGAAGCGATGTGACGCAGATCAGTCTGCGAACCCAACTCTTAAGGAGTAAATTGAATGTCCGCTAAACGTATTCTCATTATGGGCGCCGCTGGGCGCGATTTTCACAACTTCAATACCTGTTTCCGTGGTAACAAGAATTTCGAAGTGGTTGCCTTTACAGCCACCCAGATCCCAGATATCGAGGGTAGAACATATCCGAGTGAACTGGCAGGCGACCTCTATCCAAAAGGTATTCCGATCTATGCAGAAGATGATCTCCCCCGTTTGATAAAAGAGCTGAATGTCGACGAAGTTGTATTTGCCTATTCAGATATACCCCATGAAGTGGTAATGCATAAAGCTTCTTTGGTGAACGCCTTGGGGCCGGATTTCACCTTGCTGGGAGAAAAATCAACGCAGATTAAATCAACCAAACCGGTTGTTTCGATCTGCGCAGTCCGAACAGGGTCTGGAAAAAGTCAAACTACACGCCGGGTATCCCTAATTCTACGTTCCATGGGATTAAAAGTGGCAGCCATTCGTCACCCCATGCCATATGGTGACCTGGCAAAACAGGCAGTTCAACGATTTGCAGATTACAGCGATCTGGATAAGAACGAATGTACGATTGAAGAAAGAGAGGAATACGAACCTCATCTCGACAACGGTGTGATAGTCTTTGCTGGAGTCGATTATGAAGCTATTTTAAGACAGGCGGAAAAAGAAGTGGATATCGTCCTATGGGACGGTGGAAACAATGATTTTTCTTTCTACGTTTCCGATCTGAAGATCGTTGTTGCTGACCCTCATCGACCTGGGCACGAATCTACATATTATCCAGGCGAAACCAATGTTCGTGGTGCAGATGTATTTGTCATCAACAAGGTGGATACAGCTAATCCGGATGCCGTAATTGCAGTGCGGGACAATTTGCGTCGATTGAATCCAGATGCATTGGTCATCGAAGCAGCCTCACCATTGTTTGTTGATAATCCTTCTGAGATCAAAGGCAAACGGGTTCTGGTTATCGAAGATGGTCCAACCCTTACGCATGGTGAAATGGCATATGGTGCTGGATATGTCGCAGCCCGCAGGTTTGGCGCTTCAGAAATAGTTGATCCGAGACCTTTCGCAGTTAAATCTATTGCTGCAACTTATAAGAAATATCCGAAAACAGGACCAATCCTGCCTGCAATGGGGTATGGAGATGCACAGATCAAGGATCTGGAAACAACAATTAATAATGCTGATGTAGATCTTGTGATCATTGGAACACCGATCGATCTAACACGCGTTTTGAAGATCAATAAACCCTTCCAAAGAGTGAGATATGAACTGCAGGAAATTGGTCAGCCAACTTTAGAAGACGTCCTTCGGGAAAAATTCGGAAAATAATCCGGGCAGTTATTATCGGGGACGGATTAACCGTCCCCGATACTTGGGAAATCATATGTTCATTGATATTGCAGAAATTCTGGTTCACTCAGGAAGCGGCGGAAATGGTTCAGTTCATTTCCGTAAAGAAAAATATGTTCCCCGGGGAGGACCGGATGGAGGCGATGGAGGGCGTGGAGGTGATGTTATCCTTGAAGTAAAGGATACACTCAACACCTTGTATTTCTTTCGACACAATACCAGGTTCATAGCAAGTGATGGAAAAGCTGGAGCAAAACAAAAAATGTCAGGGAGGGGAGCTAAAGATCTGATCATTTCTGTTCCTCCTGGAACAATTGTAATTAACAAAGATAATGGCGAGATTCTTGGTGATCTAACCAGGAACGGTCAGCATTTATTGGTCTGTAAAGGTGGAAGAGGTGGCAGGGGAAATGTTCATTTCAAGAGTTCCACCAACCAGATTCCCCGTACAGCTGAAAAAGGTGAACCCGGGGAAGAAATGAAACTGCGTTTGGAATTGAAATTAATTGCAGATATCGGGATAATTGGCGTTCCCAATGCAGGGAAAACGACACTGTTAACAGCCCTGACAAATGCATCACCCAAGATCGCAGACTACCCGTTCACAACATTGGAACCCAATCTTGGAGTAGCCAGTGTGGATGAGGATACCAGGGTTGTCCTGGCTGATATTCCAGGTTTGATCGAAGGAGCATCGAGAGGAATTGGACTGGGACATGATTTTTTGCGCCACATTCAGAGAACCAGGGTATTGATCCATCTGGTGGATGGACTATCAGATGACCCACTTGGTGATTTTAACCAGATCAATGCGGAATTATCCATCTTTGATCCAGCCCTTACTGAAAAGTCTCAAGTTGTAGCTCTTAATAAGATCGACCAACCTGAGGTTCAGGAGAGATGGAAGGAAATAAAGAAGAATTTCAAGAAGCAAGGTGTGGATATACTTGGTATTTCTGCACTTGCCCGAACACAGGTAAAAGATCTCCTAAGGAAAGCTGTTGAATTGCTTGCTCAGGCTCCGCTTCTGGAAGAGATCACACCGTTACCAGTATATCGACCGGAATATGATCCCCGTGAATTTAATATCATTCGCGATATGGATGGAAACTGGCGAATCCTGGGTGATGGTATAGAAAGGGCAGCTGCGATGACATTTTGGGAACACGATGGTTCGGTACGAAGATTCCAACGCATCATGGAATCATTGGGAGTTGATGAAGCTCTTAAGAAGAAAGGCGCTCAGGAGGGGGATACGGTAAGAATAGGGGAATATGAGTTAGATTACATTGAATGAACGATTCTGATGATCCCAATTGAATCCCTTAAATAGTAAATAATTACTTTAAGAATTTCCACATAATCATAATTCTGATCAATTGCTGGTTCTGATTTGTGCCAAATTTGAATATGCATTTAAAACAAACCAGGAAAGCGGGTTGGAGGATGCCCACTTTACCTGGTTTCTTTTATTACAAACGATTATTTGTGACTAAAGAGATCTTTCCATTAGTAATGATCTATTTTCTGTTCCTTAAAAATGCTGGAATATCCCAGTCATCTGAGTTGAACGATTGAGGTTTGACATCTTTGTGCCCATTGTTGTTTGCACTCACGTCAACATTAAGACCATCCGAAAAGGCAAATAGCTGGTCATCGTTGGAATTTGTGTTGAATTGAGGTGTCGATATTCTGCGGGGCATCGAAGATCGCTCAAATCCAGTTGCGATCACAGTAATCCGGATTTCGTCTCCCATATCCGGGTCAACAACTGCACCAAAGATCATGTTGACATCCGGGTGGGATGTTTCTCTTATCAATGCAGCAGCCTGGTTCACTTCATATAATGTCAGACTGGGTCCACCGGTAACATTGAACAGCACACCACGTGCTCCATCGATGGTGATATCCAACAGCTTACTGGATATCGCGTCTGATGCTGCCAACCGGGCACGATCATCACCAGATGCTTTTCCAACAGCCATAAGGGCTGCTCCACCTTCTGACATTATGGTTCTTACATCAGCGAAGTCCAGGTTGATCAAACCCGGTACAGTGATCAATTCGGAAATACCCTGGATACCCTGGCGCAGGACATCATCAGCGATCTTGAATGAATCCTGCAGCCCAACCCTTTTATCCACAATTTGCAACAGGCGGTCATTGGGTATTACGATCAATGTATCGGCATGTTCCTTAAGATTGGTCATCCCTTCCTCAGCGGAGGCCATTCGCTTGTTTCCTTCGAATGTGAATGGACGGGTGACTACTCCGATTGTCAGCGCGCCAACATCTCTGGCAACTTGTGCAACAATGGGAGCTGCACCGGTTCCGGTTCCTCCTCCAAGACCAGCGGTTATGAAAACCATATCGGAACCCTTGAGAACATTGTAAAGATCATCTGCAGATTCCTCGGCAGATTTCCGACCGATTTCCGGGTTTCCACCAGCTCCCAGACCACGTGTCAGTTTGTCGCCTATACGGACGCGTGTCTGTGCCTTGGATAAGAGTAGTGCCTGGGCATCCGTGTTGACTGCAATAAATTCAACACCCTGGATGCCTTCTTCGATCATACGGTTGACAGCATTTGTACCACCACCACCTACACCTATGACCTTGATCCTTGCAAATGTTTCTCCTTGATTTCTTGTATCCATGTTGATCCTCCAATCTACATTAAAAAACGGTTGTCTGTTTTAGCTTTATTGTAATGAACAAGCACAAATTCTCTTACCATAAATGTGCTAGTCCTTGCTTACCCTATTTTTAGGGTAATAATCGTTTGAACCAGCTCTTAAGTCTTTCAATGTCAATAGTGTTATCTCCTTTGCGAATACTGAATATTGGGCGTCCACGTGAGGAAGGTTGTATCTCTTCTTGCAAGTCAGCAGCCCAATACAACAAACCTACGCTGGTTGAATAGGAAGGGGAGGAAAGGTTATCCACCAACCCCAATAGATTTTCTGGTTTTGCCAATCGGACAGGCATACCAAGAATGTTGGAGGCTACCTGTCGTATCCCAGGTAATAAACTGGTGCCTCCGGTCATCACCACACCAGCAGGCAGTAATCCATCATATCCAGAACGTTTGATCTCCTGCTGAACATAATTGAAAATTTCTTCAACCCGGGCTTCAATGATAAGAGCCATATCTTTGCGGCTGATATCCACCGGTTTATCTTCTCCGAAAGGTCGAATCGTAAAGTGCTCTTCAATACCGACTTCAGATCGATCTGCATAGCCATATTCTTTTTTAACCTGTTCAGCCTGTGCAATTGGCAAGCGAAGACCGTGAGCAATATCATTGGTGATTTGGTTACCCCCCAAAGCAAGTACCATGGTGTGCCAAACATTGCCATCAACATATAATGCCAAATCAGTTGTTCCTCCCCCGATATCACAGATCGCTACACCCATTTCACGGTCATTATCTGTCAGGCAAACATCTGCAGAGGCAAGTGGATTTAATACAAACTGTGTTACCTCAACTCCTGAAGCTCCAACACACTCACGCAGGTTTTCAACCGTTGAAGAAGCTGCAGTAATGATATGTGCTTCCACCTCCAATCGGTAACCATGCATACCAATAGGCATGCTGATTCCATCCTGACCATCGAGAATAAAACCTCTTTGAATAATATGGATGATCTCGCGATTATGTGGAATTGCAACAGCCCTGGCAGCATCAAGTGCCCTGATGATGTCATATTCATCCACCGTGTCTCCAGAGATGGCAACCACACCGCGGCTGTTGATGGAACTGACATGTGCACCTGCCATACTTACCACAGCACTGGTAATCTCGATCCCAGATGTTTGTTCTGCTTTCTCGATCGAGTGCGTGATCGCTTGCGTGGCTGTGACAATATCAGTTATCACCCCTTTCCGAATGCCGTTGGATGGAACGATCCCAACCCCGAGGATGCGGATAGTGTCATCTTCTTCCACACGACCCACTAATGTGCAGATCTTGGTTGTCCCAACATCAATACCAACAATTATTTCATCCATAATTAATCCGTTCTATAGAATGGGGCATCCAGGTATTCCACACTGATCATGGAGGGTTGGATACCTTGTTGAGTAAGTTTGTCAATAATTGCCTTGTAGATGTCCATCTTCAAGGAAACATCCTGAGTGTTCTCTCCAAAATAAACTCTCCATCCTTTTGGATCTTTCCAACCCAACCCATATTTTGGGTTGTAAGATATGGAAGCACCCTCAGGGGCTAGTTTATTCAACTCGATAATATTAGTTATCAGCAACGGTTGAATATAAGGCAAGGAAATTGTTGAAATTTCCGATGGATTATCACTCCCCTCCAAGTTTGGAATTGTTTGCATGGGAGGATCTCCAAAGGAATTAACTGCTATAAGACCATCAATTTCACCCTGGGCAGGAAAAGAAAATCCATCAGCGTCTATCCAATTCTGGCTGCCATCTGGATGAATCCAGACAACAACAGGTGTCCTTTCGGTTATTTTTACAATGATTCTATTTGGCAGGGCAATTTTTACCTCTATATTCTCAATTTCCGGGAATCGACCTGCCAGGTCATTTTCGACTTCTTCAGGGACAATGGTAAATATGGATTCTCCAATAAAGGGAAGAGTTGAATTCAATTCGGTATCAGTCAACCTGGTAATTCCTGAATATTCTGCACCAGTTATTTCGTAAGCATCTGAATTCCAAATGGTGATCCACAAGAATCCCATCAGAATTACCAGAATTGCAGACAGTAACCTGGGTCCGACTACTGGCAAGGTGATGCTATTACCAGAGGATTTTGATCTGGTTGAGCTTGCCGGCTTTTCAAGTCGTTTAAGACCTGGCTGGTATACACCATGCCTTAATACTGTTGACTTGTTGTTTTTCTTGGAAGAAGAAGGGCTGGAAGTTTGAACTACCTGATGGCTGCTTTTCCTTGTTCTCCCTGTCTGCTCGGAAGAGGTGGATCGTGCTTTCTTTCTTCGTATTTCTTCGGATCGTGAAATTGCCTGATTGGTTGTCATATCGAACTCCGGAAATTATGCTCGCTGCGATCATGATCAGTCTTGCGTTCCAAGGCGAGATCAATTAACCTATCCACCAATTGACCATAATCAATTCCTGATGCCTGCCATAGTTTCGGATACATACTGATCTGAGTGAAACCTGGCAGTGAATTTAATTCATTCAAGTAATATTTGTTGTTGTCTTTTTCCACAAAGAAATCAACTCGTGCCATTCCTGCACAATCGATTGCCTTATACGCTTTTATAGCGATTTTTTTCAATTCACTTTCGATACTTTCAGGAAGAGGAGCTGGAATAAGCAGTCCAGAAGAACCATCTACATACTTGGATTCATAAGAATAGAAATCCCTGCTTGGTTGTATCTCACCTGGCACTGAAGCCAGAGGGAGATCATTACCCAAAACGCTTATTTCTATCTCACGTGCATTGATCCCGCATTCCACCAGGATCCTGCGATCATACCGGGAGGCTTCATTCAATCCTTCCAGAAGATCTGAAGGGTTATGACATTTCGTGATGCCGACCGAAGACCCCATGTTTGCAGGTTTCACAAATACTGGAAATTTGAATTTGCTTGTGATCTGCTCAACGATTCTTTCCTGATCACTTTCGATTTCTTTCCTGTTGAAAAGGAGAGAATCTACCACTGGAATGCCATTTGCTTTCATGACATCCTTGAACACACCCTTATCCATTCCAACTGCAGAACCCAGGACTCCTCCACCCACATAGGCTATTTCTGCCATCTCGAGAAGTCCCTGCAAAGATCCATCTTCCCCATATGTCCCATGAATGATTGGAAAGACAACATCCAGTTTAGTGATCAATTCAATCCTGCCGCTGGTGAGTATAAAAAGACCAGCTTTCATTGGGTCGGGTAGAATGGTTACTTCCGATAATCCATCAAGAATTTCTGCTTTCATCTTTTCCAGGATACCCTCGCCTGAGTACCAGACTCCTTCATGGGAAATCCCCACCGGAAATATCTCATATTTATCTTTACTGAGAACAGACAGCAGTGAGCGGGCAGATTCCAGAGAAACCTCGTGTTCTCCGGATCGGCCTCCAAAGATGACTGCAACCTTCAGTTTTTTACTCATTTCTTTCATAATGCCTGCCAATCTCCGACCAATTCAATTTCCAATTCCAATTCGATCCCAAAGACTTCTTCAACTTTCTGCCTGGCGAGATCAATTAATGCCTTAATATCAGTAGCTCTCGTCTTGCCATGGTTGATGATGAAGTTGGCATGTTTGGGACTGAATTCTGCGTTACCAATCCGCATTCCTTTCATTCCAGCCTCTTCCAGTAAACGACCGGCATAATCACCAGGGGGATTTTTAAAGGTGGATCCCATGCTTGCACCTCTCGGCTGGGAATCATGACGTTTTTTTGAATTTTCCATCATTTTTTGACGAACAGCATCAGGTTTACTCATGGATATTGAAAGCCTGGCAGAAAGAATCATGGCATCCATCCGGTTTCTTTTCAGGATACTGGAGCGATATCCATAAATAAATTTATCGACCTTCCATATTTCGATTCCGACTTCCGGGAAATTTATCTCTGCTGAGATTAGGTTGCCAGCCATATCTCCACCAAAAGCACCTGCATTCCCGTATACAGCCCCACCTAACGTACCTGGAACGGTAGCAGCCCATTCAAGTCCGCTCAGTCCCAAACCTGCAGCCTTTTGTGAGAGGCTATTCAACGTGGTCCCGGATTCAACTTCAAGTTGTGGAAGATCTGGGCTTTCATTAAATTGGATAGATTTAGCCTTGTTAAAGATGACGAGTTCTCGAATTCCCTTATCACTTACCAGCAAATTGGAGCCACCACCAATGATCATGAATGGGATACCTTTCTTCCACATGTCGGTACTGAACCTGGCAAGGTCGACTTTAGACCTGGCAATGATGGCTGCATCTGCAGGACCGCCTACACGTGCAGATGTGCAGGTGGACATGAGCATGCCTTCTTGCAGCTTTTTGCCATATACAGATCTCAAGTACTTCAACTCGACTGGTCCCATTTATTTCATCGCCTTCAGAGATTCAGGATTCCTTTTCGAAATAGTAGATCAACCTGGTTACAGCATCAATCATCGCAGTTCCAGGTCTTTTGATGGAATTTTTAACCTTTCCAGGTAGTTCTTTGGATATGGAAAACTGATTATTGTCCACCAGTTTTTTTGTATATATTATTGAATCTTCCATCAAGAGCTTTGAATTCTTATGCTCAGCCATTTTTCACCTCATTTTCCTGTAATGGTTCATAATCAAATTACAGATCTGGTCTGCATCACCTGCAGATAACACCAGTAGAATATCCCCAGGTTTTAATTCATTGATCAACGTACCAGCAACATCATTAATTTCTGCGATGAAGCATGCATCAGGATGATCCATCATCGCAACAACCTTGGATGAAGAAAATTCCTTTTTTAGTTCCCGGGCTGCAAAGATTTCAGTGACGATCACATGATCTGCATCCTGGAATGAATTACTGAATTCTGATATCAACAATTGCGTGCGAGAATATGTATGTGGCTGCCAGACTGCCCAAACCTTGTGATTTGGGTAACGCGATTTTGCAGCAGCCAAAGTTGCCCGGATTTCAGTAGGGTGGTGAGCGTAATCGTTTATTAAGGTGATCCCGTTATATTCTCCACACACCTCAAACCTGCGAGCAGTTCCCTGGAAATTTGCCAAAGCTTTGATGGCATTATCCAAAGGTAATTTCAAGAAGTCGATCACAGAAAGAACAGCCAGGCTATTCACAACATTGTGAATTCCAGGTACCTGTAAATGAACAACACGTTTATCCTGGTTGATGGATGTAGAATAACTGAACCCTCCCCGTGTGTTAACAACAATATCGCTGGCGAAGATGTCCAGATCTGGTGAATTCTCGTGAGGAATTCCAAACAGGGTCACAGGGATGTTCTTCTTTGCCGCTTCTTTTGCGAGGATTGCTGCATTTTTATCATTTCCATTTAGGATCAATCGCCCTTTCTCATCAAGAAGGGCTACAAATGACTTGAAAGCATCCAGGAAAGATTCAATGGTCGGATAACAATCAGGATGATCGTGCTCCACATTGGTGATGACTTCAATTTTTGGATTCAATCCGAGGAACATGCGGTCATATTCATCAGCTTCGATGACAAAAACATCCCCTTGACCGAAATGCGCATTGACACCCAGGTTATTTGACACACCGCCGAGAATGAAAGAAGGATCCTGTTTGAGTTCTGTTAATACCCAGGCTAACATGGCGGAAGTTGTGGTTTTTCCATGAGTACCAGCGATGCCGACTCCGGTTTTTCCTACCATTAAAGATCCCAGGAATTCAGCCCGTTTTAAAACCGGTATGCCTTTTTCAATTGCCGCTGTAATTTCAGGATTATCTTCCGGGATGGCGGATGATTGTATGATCAGGTCAGCTCCTGTGATATTTGCAGGATCATGGCCAATGGAAATAGTTGCATTGAGTTTTCTGAGATCATCTATGAAGGAACTATCCGCGCGATCCGATCCGCTCACCGTGTACCCTTCTTCAAGCAGAAGGCGTGCGATGGCAGACATTCCAGATCCACCAATTCCAATCAAATGAATGTGTCTCATCAAATAAATACCACCAGGACAAAAACAAAAGCGATCACGACAATAAAATAAATGAGTGGAACAACAAGAAATGCAGGGGGTAGAAATGGCAGCATAGCATTAGCGCTGTCAACAACAGCCGGAATCCCTGAGATCAATGGATCACTGATGATCGGAAAAGGATATCCAGCAGCGGAAAGGAAATACCATAACGATCCACCAATAAGATAACCATTGATCGCTCCGATAAAAATGCCGAGTAAAGCATCCTGCAATCGTTCGCGATAGAATTTATCGACCAGTCTGGGGATTTTGGGTGTCTGATACCCGAAGAAGACCAGGAAACCCAATATCCCTGCGCGCATCCAGAAATGACTGACAGGATCCAACATGATGGTTTCCTTCACAGAAGGCATGTAATTTTCCACCAGATTGATGAATGTGATTGCCAGTATGACACTGAAACTGACCATCAATTCCTTGGCCCAACCTCTCATGGCACCAATGATGGTAAATAAGATCACGAACATCCAGAAAACATAGTTCAGGCTAATCACTGTTTAGACTCCTATTTTTTGCCAGGGAAGCCAACTGATCGCCGATCAATTTGGCAGCTTCCGGCCTATAAAGGGAGTGCATTGAGTTGCGCATGGCAATTAATTTATCGGGATCATCCAATATTTGCTTAACTATCGGAACAAGTTCTTCCCCTACTTTAGAATCTTCCAGGATGACAGCTGCCTCATTCTTGACCAGGTATTTCGCATTGACACTCTGATAGCGCCATGCATAGGGATACGGTACAAGGATCGCTGGTAGTGAGAACATGGGGTACTCACCCAAAATGGATGCTCCAGCTCTTGAGATCACCAGGTCTGCTGCAGCCAGGGCTGCGCCTATATCTTCGTGTAAATAAGGGAAGCAGTGGTAACGAGGGGACTTATCAGGGGGGATATTCTCTCTCCTTCTATTTACTTCTTCCCAATCCAACTCACCGCTAACATGGATCATTTCTGATATCTCAAGCAACCGATCGAGATTATTCATGACCGCATTATTAATAGACCTTGCACCTTTGCTGCCACCAAGAACCAGTAAAATGGGTTTATCGCCTTTAATCGTAAAATGCTTCCTGCCTTCATTTCTAGTCCAGGTAATCAGTGAAGGGCGGGTAGGATAACCTGTCTCCAATATCCGGGCTTTAGAATTGAAGAACGCTTTGGTTTCCAGGGATGTAACCGCAATCCGATCAGAAAATTTGGCTATTGCCTTTATCGCCAATCCAGGCTCAATATCCGGTACAAACAGCATAATGGGTGTTCTTCTGGCTGCAACTGCCATGGGTACTGCCAGAAATCCTCCAGTAAAAAAGATCACATCTGGTTTGAACTGATTAAGGATTTGCCTGGCTGCCAGCATACCCTTTGCAAGTAGATAAAGGTTCCGAGGCAACTTTTTTATTCCAACACCATGCAGACCGGCAGCTGGGATCGTTTTGAAAGGAATGGAGGCGCGCTGAACCAGGGTGGATTCCATACCACCTTCAGAACCAACCCACAGTACATTGGCATTATCTGCCAGGGTTTGAACCACGGCGAGTGCGGGATACACGCCTCCGCCGGTCCCCCCCGCGCAAATCAACAGTTGCACGATAAGGCCTCCGTTCTTGAGAATTATTAACAGTATTTTGCTGCCTTGCTATGCTCATTAATATTCCTATGGCAGCCATATTTGAAAGCAGACTTGATCCTCCGTAACTAATAAAGGGTAGGGCAGATCCAGCGAGAGGCAGGACACCAACGATGGCACCCATATTTAAGGTCGCTTCAATGCAAATCCAGAAAGTTAAACCAGCTGCCATTAACGAACCCAACATGTCAGGAGCATTCCTGGAGATCTTTAATCCTCTCCAAAGGACAAGGCCATATAATGTCACCAGGATCAGTGCACCAAATAACCCTGTTTCCTCGACCAGGACTGCAAAAATACTATCTGAGTGGGGAAGCTGTAAACCAGTCAGTTTGGCATTAGATTCGCCAAGACCGACACCAAAGAATTTTCCGTTGACAATGGCTGCCAATGACTGCCTAAGTTGAGGTTCAGCCTGAGATGGATCTTTTAAGAAACCAATATATTGAGTGATCCTGGCTTGTGCAGTGGAACTAATCAAGTACATTAATAAGGCAACGATAGCGATCGTCAGGATCACCAATCCTATCTGTTTAATATCTCCATCAGCCAGGAAGAAAAGCATCGCGCCGAGGAGAATGATCGTCAGAGTTGCACTCAGGTCAGGCTGCATCAGGATCAACCCGCTGATGATTCCGACGATAACAGCCAGGGGGATCAACCCTAGCTTGGCATCATGGAGGGTATCCTTTTTATTGGATAACCAAACAGATAAATATAGAATGGTAACCAGCTTGGCGAACTCCGAGGGTTGTATGGAGCCATTCATAAACGTACGTACTGCACCGTTCCTTAATTCATTTCCAAGTAATACTGCTACCAGACCAGCAATACTGATCGCAATCATCCATATGGCCAATTTTTGGATCCAGTGGTAGTCGATTAAAACCATTCCTGCTGCAACAGCAAACCCGAGTATGAACCAGGTTAATTGTCTGAAAAAGAGGAAATTTGGATCCTCTTTTAAGACTACAAGTGAAAAATCTGTGCTGGATGAATAAACCATCAGTAAACCAATCCCAGAGAGGGCAATGATGGCTGCCAATAAAACCAGGTCAATCCCAGCCAGGTGAAACATCCTGGATAGACTTTGCCCTGATCGATTCTTTTGCTTTACGAAAGTTCCTGAACCCATTGTTGAAACCTCTCTCCGCGTTCTTCAAAATCGCGGAACTCATCAAAACTGGTGCCGCCTGGTGAAAGTAATACAACATCTCCATCAATAACAAGATCAGAAGTCTTCAAGACAGCATCGTGCAATGAATTACATTTCTCAATATTGAAATTCCTGGTATCTGCAGGGATCTTGTTGAGCGCCTGGTAGATCAATTCAGATGCCTCACCAAACAAAACCACTAAACGAACTTGCTGTTGGATGAGGTCCACCAGGTCTTCCCATGGAAGATCTTTATCCCTTCCTCCCAAAAGAAGTACCAATGGTTCGTTGAATGAACGAATTGCAGCCAAAGTTCGTTCAGGTGTTGTTGCTATCGAATCGTCATACCATTCTGTATTCTTCCAGGTACGAATAAACTCCAACCGGTGAGGAACACCCCGGAATTCATCAATGTCACTTACGATTGTTTCATCACTGGCTCCGATGACCAATGCTGCCAGGCAAGCTGCCATGATATTCAACTTGTTATGATCGCCACGTAAATGGATTTTTGACACATCAATGATCTCTCTTAACCTGCTTCCATCTTGAAAGATAAGTTTCCCTTCGCGAAGATCCATTCCGACATCTGAATTTTCTAAAGGGGAAAAACCAAATGAAAGCAACCTTCCCTTGATTTTTTTCCTCAAACTCCAGCAAATGGGATCATCTCGCCCCAGAATGGCAACAGCATCCTTACCTTGAAATGCGACAATTCTTGATTTGGCAGAAATATAAGCATCCATCGTCTTGTGCCGATCAAGATGGTTAGGTGTGATATTTAGAATGACAGCTATATCGGGACTGATCGTCATTTGTTCCAGTTGAAAACTGGAGATCTCCATCACTGCCAGGTCGTCAGGCTTTACTTGATCGATATGGTTCAATAATGGATCACCAATATTGCCTCCGACCCAAACTGAATCCGATCTTCCTATAAAATGTTTCTTTGCAATATTGCCTAATATGGATGTGGTGGTGGTTTTCCCGGCAGAGCCAGTGATCCCAATCGTTCTGCACGGGGCCATTTCCATGAAGAGTTGAGTATCATTGATAAGAGGTATCCCTTTTCGAGAAGCTTCAACGATAATTGGAAGATCAAGGGGAACTCCTCCGGATATACAGACTGAATCTGTGGAATTCAGCAGATCCAAAGGATGGCTTCCGGTAACCCATTTGATATCGAATTTATCAAGAGAATCCAATGCAGGTTGAAGTTCCGATTCTGTTCTGTGATCATTAATTGTCACGATTGCTCCATTTCTTGCGAGAAAGCGCGCTGATGCCAGTCCCTGGCGGGCAGCACCTATGATCAGCACTCGTTTTCCAACCCATTCTTGTCTCATTTATCAAACCAAAGCCAATCCAATTCCTAACATTGCTCCCAATAAACTGATCAACCAGAATCGCTGGACGATCTGTGTCTCACTCCATCCCAACAGTTCAAAATGAAGATGAATAGGCGCCATCTTGAAGAAGCGCCTTCCCTTGGTTGCTTTGAAGTACAGAACTTGTATGATGACACTGATCAATTCGCTGACCGGGATTATGGCAATTAAAACCAAGATGATCCATTGCCCTGTCATCAAGGCGATTACAGCTAATGTGGCACCCAGGGAAAGTGACCCTGTATCTCCCATGATCAATTCAGCCGGGTGGACGTTGAACCACAGGAATCCGAATAATGCACCGACCATAATGAAACAAAATCGAGCCAGGAATATCTGACCCTGCATTAATGCCAGACCGCCATAAGCTGCATAGGCAGTTGCAGAGATCAACCCTGCCAGGCCATCAAGCCCATCGGTGAAGTTAACAGCATTCGACATTCCAGCGATTATGATCGCCGCAACTGGTACATACCAGATCCCCAGTTTAATTTCCACGGGAATCCCAGGTATAAAAACATCAGGAGCATCCAGACCGTACTTGATAACGACAGCCAGGCCAACTGACAGCAGGATTTGGAAAAGGAACTTGGTTCGAGCCCGCATTCCTTCACCTTTAATTTTCCCAAACAACCCCAGCCAATCATCCACACCACCCAACAACCCGAATGCAACCATGGCAAATAATGGAACAAGTAAAGATTGACCGAATATGTTCAACCCAAATAATGAAACTGCGTTTAATAAGATGGTCAACATGGCGACAGGCAAAATCACCATGATCCCACCCATGGTGGGTGTGCCCATTTTTGTAAAATGCCTGGCAGGCTCTTCAATCCTTATCAGCTTACCCACCTTAAAATGTCTTAGTATCCTTAAGAGAGGGCCGCCCCAGATGACCGTCATCATGAAACTTAACCCTGCGAGTGCAAGTACTAACGAAGTAGGTTTCATGAGACATCCTCCAAAGCTGCGACGATTTCTTCCATGTGCATCCCATGCGAACCTTTGATCAAGACCGAATCATCTGGTTGCAGGAAGTCATCCAGAAAATCGATCACTTCATGATTTGCGTTGAATTCATGGATCCTATCATTATTAAACCCAGCCAGGCTGGCAGATTTTGCTATTTCGTGGGCTCGTTCTCCAACAGTTATCAACTCATCTGCAACTTCTGCAGCTCGAACACCAACCAGTCCATGACCTTGTTTTTCGTACTGCCCAAGTTCAAGCATGTCTCCCAGGACAGCCAGTTTACGGCCATTAAGGTCAGCCAGTAAGTTCAGGGCGGCTATTGTTGATTCAGGAGAGGCATTATAGGTATCATCAATGATCAAAGCACCTTTCCTGCTTCTGACAGCCACCAACCGAATTTGAGCATGTCCTGATAAGAACCCTTGAATGATCTCCGGCCATGAAAGTCCTTCCACCAATCCAACGGCTGCTGCCCGAAGTGCAGTATGAACGGAATGCTGACCGATCATCGGAATCTTTACATATAATGATTCCCCCTCATAATGGAAGCAGAACTGAATTCCATCCAAACCCAAGCTTTGAATTTGGTCAGCCCAAAGATCTGCTTTTGGATCTAGTCCATAATAGAAGACCCTGGCAGATGTTATATCGGCCATGGACCTGACAAGTGGATCATCGTAATTGAGGATCGCGATACCTTCCGGCGAAGGAGGAAGCTCCTGAACCAATTCAGATTTTCCGGCAGCGATCACATCAATTGAACCAGCCCTTTCGGCATGAACTGTCCCAATGTTGGTGACAATACCAACCTGTGGTTTGGCGATATCGCATAAGAACTTGATCTCTCCGGGTACATAAAAGCCCATTTCGAGCACAGCCCTCTCATATCCGCTTCCTAACTTAAGGATTGTCAATGGTAATCCGATTTCATTGTTTAAATTACCAGGACTCCGTAACGTTCTGTAGCGTTCTGATAAAACCTCTGCAATTAATTCTTTGGAGGTGGATTTCCCAACACTTCCAGTAATACCAATCACTCGAATGTCAAGCTTACTTCTCCAAAATCGAGCGATCTCCTGCAGCGCTTCAAGGGAATTCTTAACCCTTAAACAGATGGGAGAATCCGAATTCAACACCAGATCGACTGGTGGTTGGCGGAGATCAACCTGGTAATATTTGCTGTCAACTTCGTGTTCGATTAATGCAAATGAAGCCCCTTGTTGAAATGCACTTTCGATGAAATCATGCCCGTCCACTTTTTTACCGGGGATGGCAATGAACAAGCAGCCTGGTATAACCTGGCGTGAATCTACAACTGCATCAGTTATCACCTGGGCAGGCAAATCCAATTGGGTATCTGTTAGAGCTTCAACCAAATCTGTTAAGGTTAACAATTTCTCCTCATTGACCAGCCAACTGGGCTCGGACCTGATCTGGGGGGATTTCCATTAAAACAACCAGCTTGCTGACTATTTCGCTGAATACAGGTGCAGCAACCTCAGAACTCCAGGTTGAACTTTGAGGTTTTTCCAACCATATATAAACCATGAATCTTGGATCATCTGAAGGACCCCATCCAA
>DATEUN010000007.1:0-21201 GCA_035283125.1 Anaerolineales bacterium | reverse complement strand
AGATTTTTCCGAATGGGTTACCAACAAAAGATTTGATAGGCACTCCCCGTTTTCATGGATATAGGACACTAACAAGTAGACAAATCCATAGGGTTCTCAGAAACCATCCAAAAATAGAGTTGATTCAGATTCATTACAGATTTGTAATTCAATCTTGGTGGCAATTGAAAAAATAAATATTAGTAACATCCTGTACAGCAGCCTCCTCGATTGGGAGGCTGTTTGTATTTAATGATACTAATCCATATTATCCAAAGGAGGTAGTTTATTCGAGTTAATTAAAATTCTCGTGTAATCTCATATTCAAAAAGTTGATTCTCGTTGTATACTAAATAAAGAAATCCTGAACGTATCAGGAGCAATTTGGCACCCAGAGGATTCTTTAATAATATCATCCAACCAAATACCCCCAAATATGGACAAAAACAGGCTTAAACCGAAGTTTTAACCTGTGTATGGGGCGAGAGGGGGTCGAACCCTCACGATGTCACCATCGGTGGATTTTAAGTCCACTGCGTCTGCCGATTCCGCCACCGCCCCGTGTTCCTAATTCTACCTAATACCCTGTATTCGTCAACCCTTTTTTTTATCTACAACCAAAATAAATGCCACATTTAAATATAATTGTTCTATTCCTCAGCCATTTCTACATCTTCAATATTAAATTCCATTGATGGTTATTGAAACCGGTTGTACAATGAGTGCATGTCAACACTTTTCCATGATTTTTATTATTCCGAAGAGGTCGCTGATAACCTTAGATCGAATCATCCGGTTGTTGCTCTGGAATCAACAGTTCTTACTCATGGGTTACCTCATCCGCAAAATCTTGAAACTGCCATCGCTATGGAAGAACAGATCCGAAAGGAAGGATCATGTCCCGCCACGATTGCTATCCTTAACGGGAAGGTTCATGTAGGATTGACCATTGATCAACTATCATCATTGACCAGTGAAAAAGAAGTTAGGAAAGTCAGCTTAAGAGATATTGCCACATCAATGTTGAAGAAAGAGTTTGGAGGTACAACAGTTGCTGGAACCCTCTATATCGCCCATAAATCTGGAATAAAAGTGTTCGCAACAGGAGGAATCGGAGGTGTTCATCCCGATGGCGACAAGGATATATCTGCGGATCTTCCTGCATTGGGAAAATACCCTGTGATTGTCGTTTGTTCAGGTGCAAAGGCAATATTGAACCTTCCCGCAACGATCGAAGTTTTGGAAACTCTATCGGTTCCTGTTATTGGATATCAGACTGATGAATTACCTGCCTTTTATTCAATCGAGAGTGGCCTGCCTGTCAGTGCAAGAATTGACTCACCCAAAAAGGTAATGGAATTTGCTGCTATCCATTGGGAGTTGGGATTATCCAGTTCGATCCTGGTCACAGTACCTCCACCTCTTGAATTTGCAATTCCATCGACAATTGTTGCAGAGTATGTTAAAAAGGCATCCGCAGAAGCAGGAGATTTACTGATTCATGGACAGGAGTTAACACCTTATATACTTTCAAGGTTATCTAGTCTGTCTGATGGGGTTACTTTAAGAACAAATATTAAACTATTGGTAAATAATGCAAGAATTGCATCACAAATTGCATGCTCTGGAAGTTAACAGGATTAAGTTAGCGAATTAAACCTGTGATCAGTTCTTCAGGTACTTGAACAGCTACCACTTTCCCTTTTACTGTTACCACTCCATTCACAGAAACTGAGATAAGGATGGAAACTTTCCGCCCTTTCACTTCCTCCACCATACCCCTAAGCTCCAGGATTTCATTCAACGGAGTTGGTTTCAAGTAATCCACATGCAAAGATGCAGTTAGGAATCTGAATGCAGGTAGTGAATTCATATCTCTGCCTTCAGCCCGATAACTTGCAGCAGCAGCAGTACCTGTTCCATGGCAATCGATCAATGATGCGATCAAACCTCCATAGACATATCCAGGGATCGCGATGTGGAATGGTTCAGGCTTGAAGTGACAAATCGATTGATCCCCATCCCAATAGCTCTTAATTTGGTGCCCATAATCATTTAATTTGCCACACCCAAAGCAATGAGCCATATGGTCTGGATAATAATCCTGGAAAGATTTTGTTTCATTATTATTATTATTTTTCATTAAGGAGTCACCGTAGGAGATGATGTGGATAATTCCACTTGAATTGTGGGAGTTGAGGAATTCGAACCTTCAGGAGTACCCTCAACTGAAAATGAACTCTCAACTTTAAACACTTCGCCAACAAAGATCTGCACAGTATAGGTACCGGGCAACCATAATTCGGGAGATGGTTCCCAATCTGTGTACCCCCATCCACCTTCGACACCATCCCAAGGAATGGACTCATAATGTACCATTTCACCCTGATGCAACCAGATTGCAGTCCACTGAGATCCTGGGATCATATTGTTGTAAGAAAATACTGCATAAACATGTCCAACAGGGTTGAAGAATAGAGTTTTTGGATTGACAGCCTGTCCGTTGGCGATACGGTCTGAAAACTCAAGAGGGCTAAAAACCGCATCAGGGTTCGGTGTAATTGAACTCTCAAACCCAGCCAGGATGGACATAGGTATAAATGGAGTTTTCGTTGGTGTTGGTGTATATGATATTGCCGGAGTAAGGGTTATGGTAGGGGTAAGTGAGATTGTCGGTGTTAGAGAAATTGTGGGTGTTAGCGTCATGGTCGGGGAACTTGTTGGTACATGTGAGGGTTCATAAACCGTGTATATGATCGGTTCTCCAAAAAAACGTGATATAAAAGAAAGCACAAGAAGAACAACCGCCAATGCTATCAATCGCCAACCTGCGACTTCTCGTTCATGCCTGATCCGATAGAAAATTGATCCTTTCGCAGATTGGATGGATCTGATACCGGAATAAATGAAATATATCGCGGCAATCAAAGACATTATAGAGATCGTGATCGTGGCAGTATGAATATCCAAACCCATTTGTCAGTCCTTACAACCTCCAGATTATAGCATAGCTACAATTACTACCAATCTTATCCAATTGACATCCAAGTTCAAACATATTACACTCTTTGGGAACAAGGAATAAAGGTGAGTTTATAAAAATGAATGATGAAGTATATCTAACCAGCGAAGGAGAAAAAGCCCTTCGAGCAGAACTAAAAAAATTAACAACCACGGAGAGAAATAAATTAGCCGTGAGATTAAGGGATGCCATTCAAATGGGGGATCTCTCTGAAAATGCTGACTATAAAAAAGCAAAAGAAGATCAAGGGTTTCTTGAAGGGCGAATCCAAGAAATTGAATACAAACTTCGCAATGCAATTATCATCAATGAAGATGATATCAGTATGAATGTCGTTGGTCTAGGAAACAAGGTTACAATTCAGAACGAAAACGAAAATCCGGAGGAATATCTTATAGTTGGCGCATCAGAAGCTGATCCACGAAATGGAAGGATATCCAACGACTCACCAATAGGAAGTGCATTGATCAGTCACAAAGTTGGTGAGAAGATAGAAGTCACAACTCCTGGTGGTAAGGAAACTTATACAATTCTTAAAATCGAATAACGATTTATTTCCCCAATTTTAAGGAAAAGCAAACTCCTGGTTTTTAAACCAGGAGTTAATTATTTCTAAAATAAAACATTTATCATACTCACCCAATAGGTGAGTTTTTTTGCCAGATCGCCAATTCCAAAGTTACCCGGTTGAAGAAACTGTTTTCAGGGAGAGCCCCTTCTCCATATTCTATATCAGTAACGGAAGCTATCATTTGTAATGTGGCAGTTTCAAGTGTCATTTTCAATCCTTGTGAGACTTCGATTGGTTCTCCTTTGGATTGTAAACGCTGGAAAGCAGCGGGATCATTGTAAGTGTGTTCACTCATCAGAACTTTTGTGACTGTTTGAATATCATTCTTATCAAACATCCAGATCTCGAACGCACTCACCTTCTTGGGTTCTCCGACTCCGATCGTTTCTGAAATTCCGACTCCACACTCGCCAAGAAATTCGCCTGATGCAGAGTCGATGCTGAACGAATCATCAAAGAGATCATCACCAATCACATAGGTTGTGACATATTGTGCCATTGGTGTTTCTTCTCCCATGGCAGAATAATCAGTCATTTCCACTTGCCTGGATAATTGGTTGGCTTGTTGTGCAGGTGTGGCTATTTTCCCACTTGTTGGTTTTAGGAACCTGTATACGGCATATATAACGATAAAGATCAAAATCACTGCCAACAGGATCAGACCAATTTGGCCGGCAGAAGTTCCACCAGAGCTTGTCGATTCTGGCTGATTGGTTGGGAGACCGGCATTCGTTGCCATCAATGTTGAGAATTGGTTAATTAGAGTGACATCGAGGGTGCCAGGGGTTTGTTTTATTGAATTCAGAATTGTTTGAGCTGATTCACCAAGAGAATCATATCGTTCCAATGCTTTGAGTTTATCGCCATTAATCCCATACGATTCGATCGACATACGCAGGAAGTCATCCTGATAACCCTGGTGAAGTAAGGAAGGATCTGCATTAACCCATTTAACTGGTTGAATAACCCAGCCCCAGAGCAATCCCAATGCAAAACCAATAATTCCAACTATTATCCCTAAATATAGTGGTTTCTTGAGATTGGAAATTAATGAATTCATAATTCTCTCCTTGAAAAAAACCTGCTCGATAAATTGATTATACAGAACCTTTCAAGAAAAGACAATAAGCTCATGTAACTTGACCTTCCTCGACCGGTAATTCTGCGAGCAAATAAGAAGAACCACAATCCAGGCATTGAGCTTCTCGTTTATTTGCGATTACCAGAGTACCCTTACAGTTTTTACATTCCGTCCTTAAAGGTCTCTTCCAGGAAGTAAAATCACATTTGGGGTAATTGGAACAACCATAGAAAATTCGTCCTTTCCTGGTTCGCCTTTCAACTATGTCTCCTCCATCTTTGGGGCAATTTACACCGATCTTATGAAGCCAAGGTTCAGTATATTTACATTCAGGAAAACCACTACAACTGATGAACTTTCCATATCGCCCATACCTGATTACTAGGTCTTTCCCGCATTCAGGGCATAATCTCCCAATAGGTTCAGGTTCTTTCTTGTTGACTGGCATTTCTTCCTGGGCATGTTCCAATGATCTTGAAAAAGGTTCATAGAAATCGCCTACTAATTCCTCCCAGTTCAATGATCCATCTGCAACTTTATCAAGATCATTTTCCATTCTGGCTGTAAAACCAATATCCACGATGTCTTGAAAGTATTTAACAGTCAGATCATTAACAAGGATTCCGGTCTCCGTTGGAAACAACCTTTTTTCCTGTCTGAATACATATCCTCGATTTTGGATCGTAGAAAGGATTGGAGCATAAGTCGAAGGTCTTCCGATACCATTCTCCTCCAGAGTCTGAACAAGGCTGGCTTCTGTATATCTTGGGGGTGGTTGTGTAAAATGCTGTTCGGGATAAAGCTTGAGCAAATTCTGCACCTGCCCCTCAACTATTGAGACAGGGATTTTTGTATCCTTTTCCCCATTATTATCTTTTGCATCCTCATCTTTTGAGTCTTCATAAACAACAAGATATCCAGGGAATTTTATTGTTGAACCAGCTGCATGAAATATATAATTATGTTCTCTGCCTGATCCATTAATGTCGATCGATACGGTATCATAGATTGCTGATTCCATTTGCGAGGCAATGAATCTTTGCCAGATCAATTGATAGAGTTTAAATTGAGCAGGTTCCAGGAAAAGTTTAAGTTTTTCCGGGTCCCGAAAGGCCGATGTCGGCCGAATCGCTTCATGTGCTTCCTGGGCGCTTTTTGCACGGGTTCTATATTCCGGTGAAGAACCAGGAAGGAAATCACTGCCAAATTTTTCGTTAATATACTTTCTGGCTTCCCTCTTTGCCTGGTCAGATAAATTAACAGAATCTGTTCGCATGTATGTGATCAAACCAGTTTGTCCACCTTCACCAACATCAATCCCTTCATAAAGGGATTGAGCTATTCCCATTGTTCTTTTTGCAGTAAACCCCAGTTTGCGAGAAGCTTCTTGTTGGAGTGTGCTTGTAATGAATGGAGCTGATGGTTTTCTACGACGCTCACTACGTTTAACTTTATCAATCGTATATTTAGAGGTTTCCAGATCATTCAATAAAGGTTGAACCTGATCTTCCCGTGAAAATTCTGGGGTTGAGGCATCAACCTTTGTCAATTTTGCCAAATATGCATTCTTCTTATTTTTCTCACTTTCAGGCAGGAATTCTCCTTCAATGCTCCAATACTCTTCTGGAATGAAAGCTTCAATCTCATTCTCCCGCTCTACAATAAGCTTGAGTGCAACTGATTGAACTCTACCTGCTGAGAGCCTGCTCCTAACCTTTTCCCAAAGGATGGGACTGATCCCATACCCTACCAGTCGATCCAGAATTCTCCTTGCCTGCTGGGCATTAACAAGATCCATGTTTATATCCCTGGGATGGGCAAAGGCATCTGCTACTGCACTTTCAGTAATCTCATGAAATACAACTCTTTGCGAAATATTTTCCTCAATACCGACAGCTTCCCTGAGATGCCATGCAATCGCTTCTCCTTCACGATCCGGGTCGGTTGCGAGATATATTTGAGCAGCTTTTTTTGCCAGGGTCTTTAATTCTTTTACTACTTCTTTTTTCTCATTGGGAACTCTATACTTAGGTGTGAAATTGTTATCAATATCCACTGAAAGTTGAGAACGAAGTAAATCCCTTACATGACCAATTGACGCTTTAACCGTGTACCCTTTCCCAAGGAACCTACCAACGGTTCTTGCCTTGGCTGGTGATTCAACGATAACTAATTTTCCGCTCCTATTATCCTTCTTGGGAGGAGGAATTAATCCTTCATGAGCAGGTGTTTTTCCCATCCTGTATAATGTTGTCCCACATTCTCCACAAACTCCACGGGTTACTGGAGCTGAAACTTTATTAAATGTTGCCACGGGATTATTAATCTCTCGTTTCTGTTTGCATTTCATACAATATGCTTCCATGAAGACCCTCCTAGAGATAATTCTCTTGATCTTTTTCTTTTAGAATTCTTACTATTTCTTTTACTTGCTGGGATTGATGACGCTTGCATACAAGTAGAATGTCCCCTGAATCAATTATTATTAAATTCTCCACTCCAATCGTTGCGACAAGTCTTTTTTTCTTTGCACCATACACAAGTGAATCATGGGTATCCACTCCAATTGTTTCACTGTTAAATATAATATTGTGCTCGTTATCCATTTCCAATACTTCGAAGAGAGAATCCCAGCTACCGATATCATTCCAGCCTAACCCAGAGGTGGGTATTACGGCAACGTCCTGTGCGGATTCCATAACACCATAATCAATTGTTTGTATTTCAAGATCTTCCCATTCTCTCTGTAAAATTATTTCCAATGCCCCGGTATCCATTGATCCAACGATTCTGCCAAGCGTTTTACTTAACAATGGCATGTGAATTTGGAATTCTTCGAGGATTTTACTGGTTTGCCAAATGAATATTCCTGAATTCCATGAATAATCCTGGCTCTTCAACATTTCTTCAGCCTGCTGAGTTCCTGGTTTTTCTTTAAACTTTTCCACTTCGAACACCGGAAAAACAAATTCACCTTTAATGGTATTCCCTTTTTGAATATATCCATATCCAGTGGCAGGGTAGGTCGGTTCGATTCCAAGTGTTACCAGAAAGCCCATCGCTGCAACGCGAAAAGCCAATTTCATATAAATTATGAACAGGTCCGTGTTGGAAATGTGATGATCAGACGGAAATAGTGCCATGACAGCATCTGGGTCCCTTGCATTTATAACGGCAGCAGCGAGGCCGGCTACCGATGCAGTTCCGCGAGGGTTGGGTTCAATGAGAAAATTATTGATCGGAATTCCCGGGGTCTGCTTATGTAACGTATCAAATTGATCACTCGTGGTTACGATCAGGATCTTCTCGTGCTTAAATAATTTCAATAATCTTTCAACAGTTATCTGAAATAATGATTGTCCACTGACCAATGGAAGAGTATGTTTTGGATGATCTTTCCGCGATACCGGCCACAACCTGGTACCGCTGCCACCAGCCATGATCACAGCAAATAGATGATCTTCAATCCTCATACTTCGTATCCTGTTCTTTCTTCTCGTATGCTGACATAATTCATTCCACCGACTTGCTGTACCAATCCCTTGAGCTCCATAATAGCCAATGACGCGGATACTGCCTCAATTGGTAATCCCGTTTTCGATCTGATTTCGTCTATGTGAATCGGTTCTCTTCCAATTATTTCAAGCATCAGAGCTTCATCCTTGTCAACTGGAATTGTCCGCCTGGCATGTTTTTGTTCAGGTATCCTTTCAAGGTTCAAAGAATCCAGAACATCTTTTCCCGAAAGCAGAGGATGCGCACCCTGCTGAATTAATAGGTTTGTGCCCTTGCTTTGATGCGCCTGGATATTGCCCGGTACTGCAAATACATCACGGCCCTGGTCAGCTGCATAATTGGCTGTTATTAAAGCTCCGCTTTTTAATCCCGCTTCGATGACGATCACAGCCATCGATAACCCGGAAATAATCCTATTCCTTGGTGGAAAATTCGAACTATCCGGTGGAGTCCCCAATGGATAATCACTTATGGTAGCACCATGTTCTTCTATACTATGCGCAAGATTTCTGTGTTCAGGTGGATATATTCTATCAACACCAGATCCAAGAACTGCCAGAGTCCTCCCTCCTACTCGGAGAGCTGCCTGGTGGGCTACACCATCCACTCCCCTTGCCATTCCACTGATTATCGTGATTCCATTTTGTGCAAGGTAAGAACTGATCTCATCAGCAATTTGTCTGCCATATGCAGTGATTCTCCTGGTTCCAACAATTGCTACTGCCCAGAAATCATCTTCGAGATAATCCCCCCTGATATATAAAACTGGAGGTGGTTGGTCGATTTCCTTTAAACGGGATGGATATCCTTCTTCATCGCTAATTACCACCTTGATCCCACTTGTAATTATCTTCTGGTAATTTTCCTCGATATCAACAGTAGACCGTATATGGATGATATTTTCAACAATATTTGGATGCAAACCAATAGCCAGGAATTGATCCTTGGAAGCCGACCAGGCAGATTGAAGGTCACCGAAGTGATCCCTGATCAATCGAAACCTTACAGCTCCGATCCCTTTAACAAGGTTGAATCCTACCCAATATGATTTTTCATCCATACTTTAATAATATCGTTTTGACCATTCTTAAGAAATTTGTTCTTCCGTGAAGGATCCATTAATCAGGAATTAACCCCGGAATGATGTGAACGATCATTTTCTGATTTTTTACATCAATCTTAAGAACAACATCTTTGATATCAGGAATAAGGATTTCCTTGGAACCTTCCTCAACGACAAAAACGTCATTCGCCCCTGTTTTGATAATTTCCTTAATATATCCCAATTCTGCATCTTTGTCAGTAAATACCTTAAGGCCAAGTTTCTGGTCATCAAGTAATTCACCATCTTTGATTGTTGCTTGAATGCGATCCAGGTAAGGAATAAAAATTTTCTTAAATCGATAATTACTTGCCATTTCGGGAGTTCGTATCTCATTAAACAACAATAAAAAGCCTGATTTATGAGGACGGATACTCACAAGCGACCATTTGAGATGTTCTTCTCCAATATAAACAATTAAACCAGGGGTGAAGTATGGGATGAGATCCTCATCAATATCCACCAGGATCTCACCTTTTATACCATGCGGTTTACGAATTAATCCTGCATCAATGAAAGCAGGCTCGCCAGCAGTTGACGAGCCTGCCGATTCCTGGTCCATTTCAGATGGAGAGGTTTCAGGGTTCAACTACATCCAACGTTACTTGCTGATTATCGTTTTCTGCTGCTACTCGCAACAAAGTACGGATGGCATTGGCAACTCTTCCACCCCTGCCAATAATCCTGCCCATATCTTCTTTTCCAACCTGCAGTTCAAGGTTTACATGGCGTCCATGTTTATTTTCGCTAACAATAACTTTATCCGGTTGGTCAACCAATGATCGTGCGATATATTCAGTTAATTCTTTCATAATATATCTTCTTATTTATTTGTTTTCGGATCGATTACTTGTTCCTGGTTAATCTTTTCAGCTTCAGCAAGCAAGGTTTCCATGCTTTCGCCGGCTTTAAGACGTTCATAGCGATCTGATAGTCCACAAGTTTTAAATATCATTGCAACCGATTCGGTGGGTTGAGCACCTTTGTTCATCCACTCATAAGCTTTGTCTTCCTGAACAGAAATTGTTGCAGGGTTTGTTCGTGGATTGTAGAATCCTATATTCTCCAGGAACCTCCCATCACGTGGACTTTCCTTATCTGCGACAACAATCCTGTAAGATGGTTGACCTTTCAGGCCAACACGGCGTAAACGAATTCGTACCATCGAGTTAATTCTCCTTAAATGTTTATGTCCATACCACTTTGAATATTATCTGATATTTTTCAATAATGGTACCACTATTCAGTTTCATCCTGGGGTGAGGTGCACGAAAGGAGTGCTGTTCCCAAGGTAACTGTTCATCCGAACAAACGAGGAAACCCACGTTTGTTCGTTTTACTCATTGTCTTAAAGAGCCGCTTCATCTCCTGGTATTGTTTTACCAATCGATTGATATCCTGTACATTCGTGCCGGATCCGCGAGCAATGCGTCGCCTTCTATTGGCATTCAATACGTCAGGATGGCGACGTTCTTGAATCGTCATTGAACTGATAATCGCTTCAGTTCTCTTCATCTGTTTATCAACATCTTGAGGAGAGATGTTGGCAGCATTTTGTCCCAATTTCCCTGGCAGCATATCCAATAACTGGTTCATTGGTCCCATCTTCTTGGCTGACCGCATCATCTCTGCCAAGTCTTCGAAACTGAATTCTCCAGATGAAAGTCTGTCTGCCTGGTTTTGTGCTGTTTTTTCATCAAATGCCAATTCTGCACGTTCAATCAAACCAAGCATGTCGCCCATTCCAAGAATTCGGGACGCCAATCGTTCTGGATTATACACCTCTAATGCGTCAATTTTTTCTCCTGTTCCGATAAACTTAATCGGAACCCCTGTAACTGATCTAATCGAAATCGCCGCTCCCCCGCGTGAATCACCATCCATTTTCGTTAGTATCAGACCTGTGATCGGAACATTTTTGTGAAAACCTTCGGCTATATGCAGTGATTCCTGTCCAGTCATAGAATCAACAACAAGAAGGACCTCGCATGGTTTCATAATTCGGTTGATGTTAACCAACTCCCCCATTAAATTATCATCAAGTTGGGATCTGCCAGCTGTATCCATGATGATAACACTATGTCCGCCATTTTTTCCCTTTTCCATGGCAAGTTTTGATAATTCAGGTGGGTTAACATTCTTATCGACGAAAACTGGAACGTTAATTGAATTTCCAAGAATTTGTAATTGCTCGATTGCTGCCGGTCTGTATGGATCTCCTGCAACAAGCATTACCCTTTCTCCTTTTGTGCGGAGAATTCTTGCTAATTTTGCTGCTGTCGTTGTTTTTCCGGACCCTTGCAATCCAACCATCAAAATAACTCGCGGTTTATCCCCGGTTAATTTTAGAGGTGCAGGTTCTCCAAGAGTCTTAATCAATTCCTCGTTAACAATTTTGATCATTTGCTGCCCGGGATTTAATGCCTTGGAGACTTCATGCCCGATTGAACGTGATCGAACTTGAGCAATAAATTCCTTTACAACATTAAAATGTACATCAGCCTCAAGCAAAGCCAATTTAACTTCACGCAAAGCACTATCAACATCCGAAGTTGATAGTTTCCCCCGTTTCTTAAGTTGGTCAAATACCTTATTTAACCGGTTTGTTAGAGTTTCAAACATTTGCTACCTAAATAAAACAAATTAAGAACCGAACGATTTTAGCCCAGTATTAGTTGGAGGTCAAGTATACCTTCCTGTATCGTAACCATATGATATTGAATGGGTTATAGTTGAAAGGTCATTCATATTTGTGAAATTATTTATTATTCGGAGGATTTCATGTCCAAGGTTATGGTTATTACAGATTCAACAGCATATATTCCGGAAGAGATTTTAACAAAATATAATATTGTCTCGATCCCCCAGGTTCTAATTTGGGGTGAGGAAACATATAAAGACGGAGTTGATATCCAACCAGCTGAATTTTATAAAAGGTTGGAAACTGCAAAACTTATGCCCAGCACTTCGCAAATTTCGCCAATGACAATGAAGGTCGAATTTGAAAAATTTCTTGAACAAGGTTACCAGCTTTGTTGTATCTTTGTTTCTTCAAAGTTATCAGGAACCATACAATCAGGTATACAGGCGTTGGATATGATGGAAAAAGGAAAAAACAAAATCGCAATCATCGATTCCAAATCAACTGCGATGGCAATGGGATTTCAAGTGATTGAAGTGGCAAAGGCTGCCCAGAAAGGTGCATCCCTAAAGGAATGCAAAACAATCGCTGAGGCTGTCAAAGATAAAACAGGTGTGTTGTTTGTAGTCGATACACTTGAGTTCCTTCATCGAGGTGGCAGGATCGGAGGAGCTCAAAGATTGCTCGGAACTGCATTAAAATTCAAACCAATTCTTGAACTGCGAGATGGTCGAATCGAATCAATTGAAAAAGTGAGAACCAAAGGAAAAGCATACACTCGCCTGGTTGAAATTCTTGTTGATAGGATTGGTGACACACCCAATGTTCATCTAGCATCGCTAAATGCCAATGCAGAAACTGATGCAAATTGGCTACTATCAAAAGTAATTGAAAAGATCAAACCTGTTGAAACCATTACTTCCATTGTATCGCCCGTTGTTGGGACGCATGCCGGACCAGGTACTGTTGGTATAGCATATATGGCAGGGTAGAAAGTCAAATATTCTATTCAAACAGTCGGGATAAATCCCGACTGTTTGTTTTTAAGAACCAAAGGAAATACTAGAATATATGGAATGGTATTTTTGTGGTCATCAAATTAATTGATTTGACGGAGTATAACTAATCAAGTATAATCATTATTCGGCAAATTTTTATAATGGAGAAGTATTATGGACATCAAATCTAACCCCGCGCCTGAGAATGCGCTCAAAGCAAAAACGAAATTAAAAGGGACAGTTGTAAAAATCACTTTGGCTGGGGCGATTATCGATGTTGCACATGAACTACCAGGTGTTATTCACATTTCACAGTTGAAGAATGAACCAGTAAATCGGGTAGAAGATGTGCTTCAGGTTGGTAAGAAAGTTGAAGTCTGGGTAAGAAGGATTCGAGACGATCGAATCGAATTAACCATGATAGAACCTTTCGCTCTTGAATGGCGGGAATTAAAAAATGAAATGGTTGTTAAAGGTAAAGTTACCCGAATTGAACCGTATGGCGCTTTTGTGGAAATTGGAGCTGAACGACCTGGGCTTGTCCATGTAAGTGAAATCGCCCATGGATATGTTAAATCTCCTTCAGAACTTCTGCATGAAGGTGATGAGGTTGAAGCTGTTGTTTTGGAAGTCAATCGCAGGAAAAAACAAATTCGATTGAGCATTAAAGCAAATTTACCAAAACCAGAAGAGACCCATAACGAAGTCCATTCTGAATCACCCAAGCCAGCACCCAAAAGATCGAGGAAGAAAAAACCATCAATCGAGTTAGAAATTCCCGATGAACCAACAGAACAGGATCAAACTGTATTTGAAATTGCATGGCAGCAAGCTCTTCAGAAAGCAGAAAATAAGAAAGGTGAGAAATCCAAACGCGCCAAAAGTTCGAGCCAGACACAGGAAGATATATTGAACCGCACTTTGGAATCCAGGTTACCAACTGGTTAACTTTCTTACGCATATATTGGCATAAAAAACAAAGCGTTCCACAAAAATACTTGAAAAGCGATGCAAACATTAAAGGATCTTGATAACTGATATCAAGGTCCTTTCCTCGATATTATACCAAGTCAAGGTGTATAATTATAAGGTTGTGTACAACAACAGAAAAATTAAATATGCGTTAGATAATCCCGCCAAATATTTAATATAATATGAAACCTTTAAAGATTTTTTTATTTAACCAAGGAATCACCGATGAACCCTGAATCCGAAATTAATCCCGGGAACAACATGATAGGATCCATCCAAATGGTCGATATCGATGAACAAATGCGTACAGCGTACATCGAATATGCCATGAGCGTCATCGTTGCGAGGGCTCTCCCTGATGCACGGGATGGACTAAAACCAGTGCATCGCAGAATCCTCTTTGCTATGCAGGAACTGGGAATTCGGGCAAATTCAGCATATAAAAAATCCGCTCGTATAGTCGGCGAGGTCCTCGGAAAATATCATCCACACGGAGATGCAGCAGTATATGAATCTATGGCCAGGATGGCTCAAGATTTTTCCATGCGGTATCTGATGGTTGATGGTCAGGGAAACTTTGGATCAGTTGACGGAGATTCACCGGCAGCCATGCGATATACAGAAGCCCGTTTGGCTAAAATGGCTGAAGAGATGCTGGCGGATATTGAAAAAGATACTGTAAATTTCACCGATAATTTTGATGGATCTTTACAGGAACCTGTTGTATTGCCTTCCAAGTTACCAAACATGCTTCTCAATGGTGCTTCCGGAATAGCTGTTGGAATGGCAACCAACATCCCTCCCCATAATTTGAGGGAACTGACAGCAGCCATAAATTACCTGATCGATCATTACGATGAAATTGATGATGTCCCTGTTGAAGAATTAATGAAATTCGTGACCGGTCCTGATTTTCCAACTGGAGGGATTATCGTTGGGAAGGAAGGAATTGAACAGGCATATGGAACCGGGAAAGGCAGGGTGGTGATCCGCGGGGTGGCGCACATTGAAGAAATGAAAAGTGGACGCTTCAGAATTGTCATAACTGAAATTCCATACCAGGTAAATAAAACCACGCTCATTGAACGGATCGCAGATCTTGCCAGGTCAGGAAAAATTGATGCCATATCAGATCTGAGAGACGAGTCAGATCGAAAAGGTATGAATATCGTAATTGAATTAAGAAGAAATTCTCAACCTAAAAAAGTATTGAACCAATTGTACAAATACACGCCTCTTCAATCTACTTTTGGAGTGAGCATGCTCGCCCTGGTTGATAATGAACCAAGAACATTACCATTAAAGAAATCATTGATCCTTTTCATTCAGCACCGCCAGGAAGTTATCACCAGAAGAATCCAATTTGATCTAAACAAGGCCAAACAAAGGGCGCATATCCTGGAAGGTTTAAAGATTGCTCTTGACAACCTTGATGAAGTCATCGAAACAATCCGAAATTCTCCTGATGTAGAATCTGCCAAAGAAAGATTAATTAGCCGCTTTGATCTCTCGGAGATCCAATCCCAAGCGATTCTGGATATGCAATTGCGGCGGCTGGCAGCCTTGGAACGCCAGAAGATCGATGAAGAATATCAACAGGTTAAGACCCAGATCGCAGAATTCGAAGACCTCCTGGCTCATCCAAAGAAAATCCTTGCTATCATTCAGGATGATATGCATGAACTGGATAAAAAATATGGGGATGATCGCAGAACTAGAATTGCGTTGGAGGTAAGTGAAAATATTAAAGAAGAGGACCTTGTAGCAGATGAAGCGGTTCTGGTAAGTATCACAGAACGAGGGTATATCAAACGAGTAGCAGCCACTTCATATCGATCGCAGGGTGTGGGCGGAAGAGGTGTAACAGGCCATTCCACCAAAGAAGAAGATGAAGTCATGAGCCTTATACCTGCCCATACATTGAATACCATGCTTTTCTTTTCCGACCAGGGGAAAGTCTATGCTGAAAAAGTATACCAAATACCAGATGGCGATCGGATCAACAAAGGTATTCCGATGGTTAATGTTCTATCATTAAACCCAGGTGAAATCATCACTGCCGCAGTGGCTGTCCCGAATTTTGATGATGCGGGTTATATAACTCTCTGCACAGAAAAAGGCAAAGTTAAGAGAATGGAACTGAGTAATTTATCTTCTGTGCGTCCATCTGGTATCATCGCCATCAAGCTTGCAGATAACGACAAGCTTGGCTGGGCGAGACTTACCTCTGGCAATGATGACATAATCCTTGTAACTGAGCAAGGTCAGGCACTCCGGTTTAATGAATCCCAATTAAGGGCAATGGGAAGAACCGGTGCCGGAGTACGCGGGATCAGACTTTCTAAATCTGATACTTTGACGAGCATGGAGGTTGCAGAACCGGATGGTGCTTTACTTGTTGTCACATCCAATGGATTTGGAAAAAGGTCAAAATTGGATTTGTATCCAACGAGGAGTCGAAGTACAAAAGGTATTGCAACAACAAGCAAGAAGGCACTTAAAACAATCGGTTTGATCGCCTCTGCAAGGGTGGTTCAGGAATCAGATGATATTACTATCATTTCTGCAAATGGACACGTATTAAGGGCGAAAGTCAAGAAACTAAGATTGGCAGGCAGAGCTACAAAAGGTGTTAAATTAATGAATATGAAGGGTGGCGATCGAGTTGTGTCAATAGCCCGAATTTCAAAAGCTGAACTGAAGAAATATGGCGCCATCGAAGACGAGGATGATCCCTCAGAAAAAGATTCTAATATTTGAAAAATTCCTTAATTGAGGTTTTCTTTAAAAATTAAATCCCAGATTGGATAGACAACTGGAATATCTGGATTGGATACAATTCATTTCGTATCTTGACAAAAAGTCAATCCTCCAGATTTATTTAAAGTTTATTATTTACTTTCTTCTCCACCACTTTTATTGGTTGATGGTCTTAAATGCATTTCCCCGAAATGAACCAGAACCTCATTATTATTAGATCCTGACAATCTTAAAGCTCCATCCTGCGCCAATCCGATTAATACCCCTTTCTGGACCAGATTGTCGTCGTCCCAAACTTCAACCAGATCTCCACGGAAAGCCAGGTTATCCTCCCAATTTGATAGAAATTCTTGAGTTCCTATCTGTGAGCGAAGATGTATGATCTCCTTGAGAATCGCATGCAGAAGAGCCAACCTATCCACCGGTTGTCCATGAACAACTTCCAAACTGGTGGCAGTATATGATAAACGATCAAGTTCCGGGATTGCATCTTTGGTAATGTTGATCCCAATTCCAATGATTATTCTTTCAATCTTTTCACCAACCCAGGAGGCTTCTACGAGAATTCCACAGACCTTCTTTTCCTGGATTAATATATCATTAGGCCATTTAATCGAAGGTCGAATTGAATTGTTAATGTTCTTAATTGCATTAATAACCGCAAGAGCTCCAACTGCTGTATACAACCCATAATTACTCTCCATGTCTTCTGGAAGCGCCAGGATCAAACTGAAAGTCAAAGAGGAACCATCCGGACTTATCCATTTATTGTCTTTTCTGCCTCTTCCATTTGTCTGATAATTGGTGATCACCAGAATAAGATCTTGAGTATCCTTCGCTTCATAATTTAAAGCAAAGTCATTGGTTGAAGGTAGTACAGGAAAATAAAGAATACCTCCCAAAGGGAGGTCTCTTAATGTTTCTTTGATCGATGTAATGTTTAATTCATTTTCGATCATGGAAGAACATACCAAGGATTTATGAATCCCCCACCCTGGCGAACTTCGAAGTGAAGGTGCGAGCCAAATGAATTTCCAGTATTTCCTGCCAAGGCGATCACACTTCCTGCATAAACCCCCTGGCACCTGACAACATTGATCTGGCTTAAATGGCCATAAAGAGTCACATATCCATTGCCATGATCGATCATAACTACATTTCCATATCCACCGTTGTAACCACCGTCTGCCATGGTAACAACACCGCTGTCCGCGGCATAAACTGCCGCTCCTTCTCCCGCTGCGATATCAATACCCAGGTGACCTGACCAATAATCATTTCCGGATAAGAAATGATTATCAGCTGGCCAGACAAATCCTCCACTCCCAACCGGACCAGCTCCACAGGCACTCCCGTTTAAAGCAGCTGTCCCAGAACTTCCGCGCGCAATAGTTGGAATCAACCACTGAACGAATTCACGTTCCCCTCCAGGGATCATGATGAAACTCCCCACTTCAGGTTCCGGATCAAGCAGATCAATATCATTACCAGGCCAATTAATGATATCCTCAACCTTGGCATTATATTTATCAGCGACAGATGCAATCGTATCGCCTTCCTGCCATTGATAATAAACGCCATTTGTTGGAGGAACACGTAATACCATGCCTACACGAATACTATCAGGGCTATCCTTCAACTCATCATAATTCGCCCATAATAGCGTTTCTGGGGTGATCTCGTAGTTGGATGAAATACCAAATATCGATTCCCCTTTTTCCACTTCATGATCTATTTCTACGTAACGGGGTCTTTCAGGAATATTGGTTCTAAAGGAAATCAACTTCGTGATGGAGTCATTTTCTTTTTGTATATTTTGTACCAGGGGCAATTCGATCGGTAATTCGCTGGAATTTACCGTGGATGTTGGCAGAATCGAAGTTTGTGAAGGTTCCTGGATAGTTGAATACCTGTGGTAGCCAAAACCAAGCATGCTTACAACCAGGACAGCGGTTATGGTCCAACTTAATGTGTTGAAAAGTCTTGGTGACTTGAATTTCAGATTATTTTCATCCATTCTATTGATCTTCAGTCAATCTTTCCAGGAATTCCTGGTTGTCCTTTGTTCTGCTTATCCGCTGCAATAATGCTTCTGTTGCAACTGCAGCATCCATTCCTGCACCCTGGGGAGGAGGAGAAACCATCTGAATATACATTCTACGCATTAACCAAACTCTTTGCAAGATATCCGGTCCGAGCAGTAAATCCTCGCGCCGTGTTGATGATCTTTCCATATCCACAGCAGGGAAAATCCTTCTTTCCTGAAGTTTGCGGGATAAATGCAACTCCATATTCCCGGTTCCTTTAAACTCTTCATAAACGACATCATCCAAACGAGAACCTGTATCCACAAGGCAGGTCGCGATAATTGTTAGAGACCCTCCACCTTCGATATTCCTGGCAGCACCAAAGAATCGTTTCGGAGGATATAGTGCGGAAGGATCCATACCACCTGAAAGCGTCCTACCGGATGGGTTTACTACAAGATTATACGCCCTGGCAAGACGTGTAATTGAATCCATGAGTATCACAACATTGGATCCTGTTTCGACCAGCCGTTTAGCCCTATCCAAAGCTATCTCTGCAGTACGCACATGCGAAGTAACTGGTTCATCGAATGTGGCAGCAATCACTTCAGCATCCACTGAACGGTCCATGTCTGTAACTTCTTCAGGTCGCTCACCAATGAGAGCAACCATCAGGTGTACTTCAGGATATTGAGTCGAGATTGCATTGGCAATATCCTTAAGTATTGTTGTCTTTCCTGCTTTAGGAGGAGAAACAATAAGCCCCCTTTGTCCCCGTCCGATCGGGACAATCAAATTGATCAGCCGGGTTGATAGTATATCTCCCTTTGTTTCCAGGTTAAAGCGTTCGTCTGGAAAGATTGGCGTCAGAGATTCAAAGATAGGCCTGTTGCGAGCTTCTTCAGGGTTCAGACCATTAACACTTTCAACTTTCAGCAACCCATAATGACGTTCGGAATCCCGGGGAGGGCGGACATTTCCGATGATCATATCTCCGCTTCTTAATTGGAACCGTCGAAGTTGCGCCTGGGACACATAGATATCGCCTTCGCTTATCTGGTATCTTTCAGATCTTAAAAATCCGATCCCTTCATTCATGATCTCTAGAATCCCCCCACGGATCTCCAAACCTTCTTTTTCCGCATCCGCGTTTCGGATCTTGATCAGCAATGCCTCTTTCTTTAAAAGGTTAGCTCGCGGAATATTGTATTCCTTGCCCAATTGACGCAGATCTGCTAAAGGTTTTTTTTCTAATTCAAGAATATTCATATATTTGTCCCGATAATTTCAAATTGGAATCTTCCGGTTGGATGGAATAATTGTGGGAAAGCAAAAAGCTCCGTTATTTTCTTCCTATTGTTTTTTAAATTTTTTTGTTAATCTTCACGAGGAAATTGGCAGCCCGGTTTTTGGGGGTTAATTAATTTGCCGAACAATTTTCGTAATCCAGGGAGTTGAATCATTATAGCATGTTAACTTTTCATGTGCAAGATATATTTTATTCAATAAATGACCAATATTGATAATCTAAAAACATCTCAGGCTGATATCCTTTAAGCAAAATATTGTTACAATGGGTCCAGGAGGATCTCTATGAAAGCAATGATTCTGAATAAACCTGTCTCGATGGATCAGAATTCCAATCCGCTTCAGTTTTCATCCATAAAAATGCCAACAATGGAAATAGGTGATGTATTGTTGAAAGTGAAGACATGCGGAGTTTGCCATACTGAACTGGATGAGATCGAAGGTCGAACACCTCCTTCAAAATATCCTATTGTTCCCGGCCACCAGGTAGTGGGTATTGTTGTAGCAATTGGAGAAAAAGTTAGCGCTATTAAACCGGGTCAAAGAATGGGGGTTGGATGGATCCATTCCTCCTGTGGATCATGCCGGTATTGCCTGGCAGGAATGGAAAATTTGTGCCCGGATTTCAATGCAACAGGTCGCGATGCTGATGGAGGTTATGCAGAATTCATGGTGATTCCATCATCTTCAGTTTATCCGATTCCTGATCAACTATCAGATGAAGAGGCAGCGCCGTTGTTATGTGCAGGTGCGATCGGATATCGATCATTAATATTGAGCGGAATCAAGAACGGAGATTCATTGGGCTTGCTCGGGTTTGGTGCATCTGCCCATCTGGTTCTAAAGTTGGTCCGGAACGTGTACCCTGATTCAGGTATTTATGTTTTCACCAGGAATGTTCAAGAACAACAATTCTCAATAGAATTGGGAGCGACATGGGCTGGTTTTATCGATGAGAAACCACCTGAATTGATCCATTCCATTATAGACACTACCCCTGCATGGGAACCAGTTGTAAGATCATTGGAATACTTAAGACCAGGTGGACACCTGGTCATTAATGCAATTCGTAAAGAAAACAGCGATAAAGAGTGGTTATTAAAGCTGGATTATGCAAAACACCTCTGGATGGAAAAGGAAGTAAAGAGCGTTGCAAACGTTACCAGGAATGATATAAAGGATTTCCTTGCTCTGGCTGCTGCTTATTCCATCAAACCGGAATAT
>DATEUN010000006.1:0-4216 GCA_035283125.1 Anaerolineales bacterium | reverse complement strand
CAATCCCAGCTTTCATCTCCCGGCAAATACAGTCGCGCACATTGAAAGTCTTGCTTTTGAGAAGGATCGCACGAACATCATCATAGGGCAGCACCCACTCTGTTTTCACTGCCGACTGAGCCGGGACAACCCGGTGAAGAGCGGGTTCAACACCCATGATGCCCTTCACGCCACCGTTATTGAAATACTCTTCTGTCAGATGAGCCAATTCATGATCCATCAGATCCAGGGACGCTTCATACACACCCACCACGAAAGGTGCCAGGCGGAAACAAACCTCCCCGTCTTTTTTGTCAAGCCAGGTCATGCCTTTACGTGCCATGTTAAACAGCTGACGGCTGACTTCTGCAGGCGGGCGTTCAGCACGGGCACTGATCGGGTCAATGGGTTCATAGGTACCTGTCAGCAGGGAAGCAAGTTGTGCGTCCTCAACAGGGAATATCTTGCGCAGGATCCTGAGTTCGACATTGCTGGCAGTGCGGGGGAAGCCATTCGGCAGCCGGTCGAGGGCATCAGCAAGGCGGGAATAGATCTCATCTGACATGGATTGCTCTCCTTGGTTGGGTGAGATGTTGATCGATATTATTAATAACATTACTATACAGCAAAAACACTGCTGTCACAACCTGGTTGAATGATTTTTAACCAAGAGGACCATCTCCCGGCTGAATGCAAACCACGCGGTTACGACCGGCGCCCTTAGCCTGCATTAATCCTTTATCTGCCCTGGAAATAAGCTCAGAAAGTGAATCTCCCTTAATAAAAGGTGTAATCCCAATACTGCAGGTGATCGTCGGTGTGTTCGGAAAGCGGGCTTTTTCGACCTCGAGACGCACACGTTCTGCAAGGGTGTTGGCAGTATCGATATCGGTGTTTGCAGCCACGCAAATGAATTCATCCCCTCCCCAACGTCCGAAATGATCCATGGTACGCAGATTCTGCCTGATCAATTGAGTGATATTCACCAGCACTCTATCTCCGGCTGCATGACCATATTGATCATTGATCTTCTTGAAATGATCAAAATCAAGCATGAGGATTGCCAACGGCTGCTTCTGGCGAGCAGCCCGATTGATCTCTTTATCAATATGCACTTCAAGGTGGCGACGATTGTCCACCTGGGTTAATGAGTCGGTGTTTGCCAGCATGGCATTAACGTCTGCAAGAACATGGGCGTGGAAATGGTGTTCACTTATAAAGGAAAGCAGGTATAGCAATGAAATACTTGCAATGCTGACCAGGAATAATCTCATGATTTGCAGGGCATTCTGGATATTTACAAGTGTTTCAGCTGATTGATTTACAAACATCATTCCAATAAACATCAGGGTAATTAGAAAAACAAGAGCTGATATAAAACCCTTGCGTTTTCCCAACAGTGTAAACCCAAGGATGTATAGGAAAGGAATATATAACAAGTCACTGGAGGCTATTGTATCGCCCACCTGAACTAACCTATAAAAATCCATATAGGTTTTGGAAATTGAAAAGGTAAAGATGAGGCAGTATACAAGAACCTCAAAGATATCCAGTTTAATGCGATTTAAACGCAGCAGGATAAGAAGAAATACAATAACAGTGGACAAAAGTGGAACAGTGAACCGATCGGCAAGGCCTACTTCTCCAAATGTGTAGGATACCGCCCATAAGATCATCAGGAAAAACACAGCAGGGACAGTGCAAGCCATGTACACCTTACGTTTAATGGTCTGGATGGGAGCGTCATTATTGGCTTCCAGTTTTGTTCGCTTTTTGGTTTTTTTCACCTGTTGGTTTTTTTCCATCGTTTCAATACCCCTCATATGAATTCTTTAATACTTGGAGAGCCCTGTATGTTACCCATTTATTGGCTTGTTTTTTATGACCAAAGTCAACCCAAGTTTTTCCAGCGTAATCATATTCCAACGACCAGCGACCGTCTGCACCCTGTTTTTTGATAATGAATTTTATTGCATTTTGGAGACGAGGATCACTGCCAAAGCCAAGACGGATCAGCGCATCCACATTCTGCAAGAGATCTGTCACATAAAAAATGGGGAAACCAAATTTCCACCAATTGCGGCTGGGTTTGTCGTTCCAGCCAGAGGGGTAGTTCGCATCCAGCGGGTCGATACCCAAAAGGAATGACACCCCAGCCTGGATGGCTTCCTCAACAAGGGGGGTTCTTTCCTGCCCGGGCAACCTGCTGAAAGCCTGCATGATCTTGACTGCACCCCATGCGCAAGCCTGTTTATTGTTGGCACCACAAGCAAACAAGGGTCCGCATTTTCCAGCATAATAACGGAGAGGTTCTTGTTTTTCCCCCATGGGTGCAACCCCCTCACCAGTGACAGATCGAGCCATCCATTCAAAGGCTTTCACTAGGCGGGGATCGTTGAAACCAAGATCCAGCATGGCTGTACACATGTTACCCTGCAGGCAATCCGCTGTACCTGATGGTATTCCATTGGTAGAGAATTGCCCGTATTGCGCTAGGGCATGATCCAGCATGTAGCAGCATGCAATTGCAATGCGATCATCGAACTTTACAGAAGCGCCCAACTGGGCTAATAGGATCAGGGACCAGACTGTGCTGCTATACTTTGGGTTGTACCCGGGACCTGGTATTTCCCAGAACCCTTCCTTGTCCATGGCTTCCAAAACAACAGCAATCGGACCCTGTGCGTGTGCCACAATCTTTGCTTTATTCAGATCCGCATCATCGCAAGACAAATCCAGCAGATCTCGCATGGCCAGATATCGGACTCCAGGATCTTCGGGTTCCAATAACCAGCTTACAGAATCCCCTTTAAGTTGATCCTGCCAGGATGTGGTCATTCCCGGGGAATACCCCTCTCTTTAATCGAAATCAATGTCATAAGCGAATGATCCAACTATATAACAAACCACAGCCGATACAGAGGCTGATCACAAGGCAGATGACGCCGATGATCATCCCTGTTTTAAATCCCCCAACCTGGCGTTCGAGAACGGCGTCGGATGGATTTTGGGGATCATAATAAACCGCAACCTGTCCACCGACCGGATATTTTTGAAGTGTGGATTGGGCTGGAGCCGGGCTTCTTTGGGCAACCTGTGCTCCAAAACTCAACCGCTTTGCGGAAAATTGCTGTCCAGCCACCTGGTAGGTAAACTCGACATATGGATAGTAGTTAATGGTCTCATTATTATCATCGTCATGACTGATACTCTTTTTTACCTCTGCAGTGGTTATCGTACCTGGTACAGATGGCCAGTTCTGGCTGGCTTCTGCTTTCTGACGGGATTTGATATTTGAGATCACCAGGTAAAGACCAAGCCCGAGGGTAAGCAGGAAAAAGAATCCTCCACACAGACTTGCAAAAAGGACTGGACCAATATTTCCGTTCATGGCATCTCCTTGACTATGTCACTTCATTTGACGAATACGGACTTCAATAGCGGGTTCATCCTCCAATAGTTTAACCAGTTTATTGGTGGAGGATTGACCATAATGATAGGGGTAAAGAATACGGGGTTTAAAAAAACGAGCAGCCCGGGCAGCCATTTCAGGTGTCATGGTGTAGGGAAGATTCATTGGCAGAAAGGCGATATCGATATCATGAAGATCTGCCATTTCCGGGATATCTTCGGTATCCCCGGCAATGTAAAGACGGGTGCTGCCTATGGTCAGAACATAACCGTTTCCAACGCCAGGCGGGTGGAAGGGCTGCCCATTCTCACGCTTATGAACCATGTTATAGGCTGGAACTGCTTTGAAGCGAATGCTGCCTTCTTCATGGACATCCCCGTTCTTCATCACATGGCCGCCAGCTAACTGCTCCTGGCAAGCTGCCGTGTAAATGAAACGAGTCCCTGGTTTGCGGATATACTCAACAGCCTGCATATCCAGGTGATCACCATGCTCATGGGTTACAAGGATGATATCGGCTTTGGGAAGCAAGCTGTAGTCGGCCACCCTGGAAAATGGATCAACGTGTATGGTCTTCCCTGCAACTTCAAGGATCATGCTTCCATGCCCTATGAAGGTAATCTGCAATGAGCCGATTGATGTTTCAAAAATGTCTTTTTCAAATGCCTGGTCAACCGCCATTTTTCCTCCTTTCCAAAATCCCCTGACTTAATTTGTCAGGGGAAACCGGGGAACTCGTTCTGTCTAAATATTATTGAAGCACAATCCCCACTGATCTGCCACATCAGGTAAAAACACCTGATCCATAAGAAGCCATGATCTTTT
>DATEUN010000005.1:0-2798 GCA_035283125.1 Anaerolineales bacterium | reverse complement strand
CAGTTCATAATCTTCTGCAGATGCCTTTGCCAGCATCACCATTACTGCTTCTTCAATCGATTCAGCAGAACAGACCAACTTTCCATTGAGTAATGAAATAACCTGATCCTTTTCAACAGAAACGCCATCAATTTCAACTGTCCTGGTAGCAACTGTTACTTCGCCGGAAATGATATCATCAAGAGCATTGGTCATTTTCTCGGCAATTTTCTCAATCTCCCCATCAAAATCAAGATGCATCATTGCTGAAAGCCCTTGAGGAATCGTTTTACTTGGTACTATAAACAACTTCTTTACAGTTACTTCCTTTGCAGCTTCTGCAGCAAGGATGATATTCTTGTTGTTTGGCAGAATGATGACCTGGTCTGTTGGCAAATTTTCAAAGGCATTGAGAAGTTCCTGTGTGCTCGGATTCATGGTTTGTCCGCCTTCAACCAAAGCAGCCACACCCAGGCTTGCGAAAACTCTAGAAATCCCTTTTCCCGGTGATACTGCCACGACTGCAATTTGCCCCGGTTCAATGGGCGTAACCTCAATCTTCTCACTCCTGCGAGTAGATGCAACATCCTCCATTTGTGCAACCAGGTTTTCCATAGAAACTTTTGTCACAGTTCCGATATTCAGAACGTAATCAATTGGTAAATACTTGTTTTCAGTGGGTACGTGGATGTGCATTCTATACATTCCATCACCTTCACCCACCTGGATCGATGTACCCATCTCTTCCAAACCACTGTAGAATTTTTTTAAATCCAATACAGAATCAGGGATAAAATCAACCACAATCTCATAATCCTGACCTGGTTCAATGGCATCCAATGTATTTTCAAAATTCATTCCTGAAATTGGGAGAATTGAAGTCAAAGCTGAGTCCAATGACTCATTATTGACATATCGCAGCATTCCTTCCAGGATATAGAACAAACCCTTGCCGCCGGAATCGACCACACCTGCCTGCTTGAGTACTGGCAACAATTCAGGGGTAAATTCAACAGAAGCTGCAGCAGCTGGGACGATCCGTTCCAGAATCTCAAATGGATCTTGGGTATCTTCCAATGCTGCTTTTGCTGCAGCTGCAACATCCTTTATTACGGTAAGGATTGTGCCTTCAACAGGACGTACAACCCCTTTGTAGGCGGTATCCCTGGCTTCTTCGAGTGCTTTGACCATATTCATGCCATCAAGAACTTCAATATCATGAAGAGCACGTGAGAAACCACGCCAAATCTGGGAGAGTATGACTCCTGAATTACCACGAGCCCCCATCAATGCTCCTTGAGAGATCGCTTGTGTTATTAGCCCGATTTCTTTTTGACCTGAATCCTGAATTTCCTTGTAAGCGGATTGCATGGTTAAAACCATGTTGGTGCCTGTATCTCCATCAGGAACTGGGAATACATTAAGCGAATTAACCGTCTCCTGATTGGCTTTTAACCAAGCTAAACCAGCTTCAACCAGTTTCTTAAACGCCTGACCATCAATTGGACGTGATTTCAGGTATTTCAATCTATCCATGGTGTTCGGATTCATATTCTTAGATCTTTCAGCGAAAAACCACTCTTATTCTCCATTACTCACCCGTAAACCCTGGATGTGGACATTGATATCGTGAACTGGCAACCCCAGAGATTTTTCAACCTGGAACCGAACCGCATTGGCAACACTATTTGCCACTGAAGTAATCCTGGTGCCATATTCAACAATGATATGAATATCAATATCGATCTCATCATCGTTAATATGGACAGTAACACCACGTGAAGGTTCCTTTGTGATTGTATGAGCCAAACCTTCCGCCAGGTTTTTGGGTGCGAGTCCTACCACTCCGTATGATTGAAGGATTGCCTGGTAGGCAATTGCTGCCACAGCTTTGGGAGAAATGTGGATACTTCCAAGAATTGTTTTTTCTTTGCCCATTGTGATTCCTCTGTTATATTAACAATTTACCTTGTATAAGGATTCGATATATGGTAAAATCAGCCGCTTTCAGTTCAGAAGGCTTGATATATTGTTCAACACGAACGGTATTATCTCACGAAATTACGGGAGTTGGGTAATTGTAGCAAGATTTTTGCTTAATAGAACCCGGCTTCCAATAAATGAAAAGGTTTATTAGAAAGGAATCATAAAATGGCAAAATGCGCTCACTGTGGGAAAACAACAACTTTTGGTCATAATCGCTCTTTCTCCATGCGTGCAACCAATCGAAGCTTTAAACCCAATCTTCAGAAAGTATCGATGATCGAGAATGGGAAAAAAGTTCAAAAAACACTTTGCGCCAGGTGCATTCGCACAATGGTCAAAACTGCAAATTAATCAAGGAATAAAAACATAAATAAAAAATCATGGCAAATGCCGTGATTTTTTATTTGCCATACCAATTAGAAGAGCCAGGGATCTTTGTTCATTTCAGCGGGGGATTATAAACAAAGTAAACCCATACCCAAAATGGAATCAATCCCCCGACCAACAATAATGCCAATAAACCCAATCCAACATTGATCCAATCAATATCAAGATTAGGTTTGAATGATCGATTCTGCTGGTCTGTTACCTTCACCTCCTCAGTATCCATCTCAGGAACCAATGATAATACCGGTGAAGTTTCACCCATTTCAGCTCCAAATTTCTGCAATACCCTTCCCATCTGGTCTGCTGTTCGATATCGCATGGAAGGTTCCTTGGAAAGGACTTTTTCAATTATCAGTTGAAGTGAAGGGGAGATCCCTGGGGCTGTCAAACTAATATCAGCTGGTAATGTTTCCTTGTGCATCCTGGAAAAGCCGGTTGCTGAACTA
>DATEUN010000004.1:0-54697 GCA_035283125.1 Anaerolineales bacterium | reverse complement strand
TTTGGCACCTTCATTGATCCATTGAATGACCTTCTCAAGATCAATTGGATTAATACTTGCATAATGTTTTCCATCCGATTGTACAATAACCAATAGACTTTCAGCACTGTTCCCCGGTAAGATGATTGCACCACGATTACTGCCTCTCATGGCATCATCATAGGTCAATAATGACAGATCGCCATAAGGTCTTGTTCCATGGCATTCCAGGCAGCTTTGGGAAATCAATGGCTTCATAAAAGAATCCCAGGTTAATGGTCCACTGCTGCCGTCTTTTAATGGTAGCATAGTTGGCAACGGTGTTGGTGTTTGAGGCATGTACGCCGGGATGGGGCTGCTAACCGGCGGTATGGTTGTTATTGCGGTATTTTCCACGTTTACAAAACCATAAATGCCAGCCAACATAATGATGGATAATACACCTGCGACCGGGTAATAAATGGCTTTTCGTTTACGCAATTCCTTGAGATCTGTAACCCGCGGACCTGCGATGCCGGCTTTCAGGTCTGCGAGTTCAAGCGGGTGTTCATGAAGCATTTCTTTTTCTTCAATCTTACCTGTGAACATACTCTTATTAAAACGTTTCAGGTGAACACTATACATATGCCAGATGATGATAGCTGCCACTGCCAGGATCGCTTCTCCTCCATGGGCTGCTTTGGCAGCTGGTATTGCTTCACCAGGTAAAATGTTTAGGGTCATTATCGGATTCCACATCATAAAACCGGTTAATCCCATGATGATCGCACCCCAAACGAATGCCCAATATTCCAGCTTCTCTTCAAAATTGTAGCGTCCCATTTGCGGGAATTTCTTGCGCAAACCAAGGTTGAACAAAATTACCTGAATTCCATCTGTGGCATCCTTGATGCCAGGTAACATGCTTAATGGTTCTTTATTTACAAATATCTTATATCCAGCAACAAGGATATGCCATCCAGTCCCAAGCATCATCACAACTGCAGCTAAATGATGGACCAACCGGAGATTCTCGATGTTTCCAAATGAATTGACGATGAAAATGGATACATTCGAGGCAGGGAATTTTTGCGGTAAGCCAGTAAGACCCAGCAAGCTGAATGATAATAACATTACGATATGTTCGATTCGCCTGGCAAGAGGAAACCTCTGGTAGGTAAAGGATTTATTGCTCATTTGCGGATAGCTCCTTTGATTCGAACAACCAAGCGGTGGATGAAATCGATAAGAACGTAAATTGCCATTCCACCCAGCACTATGGGTATAAAGAATTTATAGAAAAGGTTGATGTAATAGACTAACGGATATTCAGTCGAGCTGGGAATGTAATGGCTCATCCAGGCATCAGGAAAATTAGCTGTTGCGTCAGGGTGACAATTTTGACATTTAGCCAGCAGATTCTCCTTTATTTGAATACCATATTGCGGATCACTGGGTTTTTTAATGTTGTGTATACCATGGCAGTCATAACATACTGGTTTGTTGGATGGTTGGTCGGGATCTGTTTTCTCAAAAAGAGTTATGGTTGTTCCATGGAAATCTGACACATAAGTCGATAACACGTTTGTCGAGATCCCATATTTATCCATGATGGTGGCATCGGTATGACATCCAGCACACAACAATGGTGAATTCGTTCTGAATTCATCAGTGCGGGGATCGTTGATATTATGGACACCATGGCAACTTATGCAGGTTGGTACGTCCTGGTTGTTTCCATTTCGTAATGCTTCTCCATGAACACTTGATTCATATGCTTCATAAATTGCATTATGGCATTTGGCGCATGTTTGGGGAACAGCTGCCCGAGCTTCAGGAAGGATCCCCCCGGTTGCAGGATCTGTTATTCTTCCTTGCACATGGGGGTTGTGGCAATCCACGCAAATGGCTGCATAAAAATTTCCGCCTGCCAGTTGTGTTTGGTGGATGGAGTCCAATGTGTTGTTATATTGGTCAATATGGCAATTCTGACATAGTGGGTAAAGAAGCATTGACACTTCCCGCAAGGAACGGGCTGGAAATTCTGCATGGGGATAAAAATGGATGTCAGAATGACAACTTGTACAGGTAACACCTTCATTTGCATGAACCGAATCGAGAAAGTGGTCTGCGTTAATGGTGAGAACCCATACATCACCATTGGGTAATTGCCTGGTAAAACCAGGTTTTCCATGGCAAGCCAGGCATCCTTCATCTTCATTGGTCAAAATAGGCGTTTCTGGAGTGTCTTGCGAAGCTGAAACCGGCTTGGTAAGACTTAATGTTATGCCTGCCATTGTAAAGCTGAGCAATATCCCGAATATTGCCAGTAGCTTCACCTTCTTTTTTATTCGGTTCAAGTACATTACATTCTCCTGGGCTCGCACGATTAAAATAAATGACCGGGCATTATTCAACTTCCCCGGTATCGTGGGGCAATCACACTATGTATTTGGGTAGTTTACCCTCTTAATTGATTGTGAATTGTGTAATTAGACCCAATTATAAACTACGGATTCAGTAATTGCCAATAGTGAAGAAAGTAATGATTCTTGCTGAGCAGAAATTTTCCTTTTCTGGAAATACCTCGAAAAGCTATTAAGAATTTATGCATTTATTCTGTTAAGTGATTAATTAATATGCGACATGTGATATTTGTCACATATATATTGGTGATAGTTATGCATATCATCCCAATATCTGTCCGTGTACAATGAATTGATAAGATTATTAAATAGAATTCTGATTTTTAGTGAGTTTCGATGCATTTTGATTTAATTGCAATATATTTTTTTTACGGATTGGGTTTCTTTGCCATGGGGTTGGTAATGGCTCTCGAATCATTTCGGAAACCTTCAATAGGTAATGCATATCAGCTCCTTCCTCTTGCCATTTTTGGGTTAATTCATGGCATTCATGAATGGATGGAGATTTTTTTATTACAGATGACCTGGTTGAATTATGAATATCCCGAGTTTGTGACAATTATTCGATTGTATTTATTGGGGATTTCATTTTTATTTCTGCTGATTTTTGGAATTAATAGTTTCCGATTCAACTCTAGTTTTAAGAGATATCCAAAGATCATTTTTTTCTCCTTGCTTGCTATCTATTACATTATGATTATTTCCAATGTATTGATATTTACTTGGAAGGGTGATTATTTCACTTATCCAATGCTGGATGCCATCGTTCGTTATTTGATAGCATTCCCAGCAGCAACATTGGCTTTTATAGGATTATTTCAGCAATCAAAGTGGCTCAGACTCCAAAGACGGAAAACACTTTCTGAGATTATTTCCCTCGTAGGTATATGTTTCCTGGTTTACGGTTTAACACAACTGTTTGTCTCTCAATTTGATATGTTCCCTGCCAGTTGGATCAATCAGCAATTTTTTTCTGAGTTCGTTGGATTTCCTATTCAGTTGATTCGTGCTCTTATTGCAGTTGTCATAATGATTGGTATGGTAATTTCGGTATCGAAGGTTGAAGAGGAAAGAAGCAAACAATTAATTCAAGCTCAGAAAGATCGTCTCGAAGCAATGGAACAGATCCAGGGGGAACTTACCCGGCGTGAAGGTTTACGCAAGGAATTATTAAGACATACAGTCCGAGCGCAAGAAGATGAACGCGCACGAATTGCGAGGGAATTGCACGATGAGACATCCCAGTTGCTATCAGCTTTTTCGCTCGATCTTGCAACCCTTAAAAGATATTCTTCCAACCGCAATGATGTCATTCAATTGATAGAGCGGCTGCAGTCTTTGGGAAAGAAGATGTCTCAGGGTATCTTTAGATTGGTCCATGATCTGCGCCCTGCTCAATTGGATGATCTTGGTCTGGCGTCTGCGCTGATCTATTTGACACAAAGTGAAAATTACCCACCAGGTTTCTGTCCTAAGCTGGAAATTATAGGCAATGAACGAAGGTTGGATTCAATTGTTGAGACAGTTTTATTTCGAATAGCTCAAGAAGCACTTGCCAATGTCCTAAAACATTCTCAATCTGATAACCCCGATATTGAATTAATTTTTGAGAATGAAAGGGTTCTTCTTAGAATTAAGGATAAAGGTATTGGTTTTAATCCCAATGATAATTTCTCTCCTCCACGAGGTTGGGGTTTGGCGGGTATGCGGGAAAGGGTCGATTCGGTTGAAGGTCAACTGAATATCCTTTCATCTCCCGGAAATGGGACTGTTATCGAAGTAGTGATCCCATCAGAAAAGAATGAGAACAAATTGGAGTAAATATGGAAGAGATCCGTTTAGTGCTTGTCGATGATCATGAAGTCGTTCGAGTCGGTTTGAAGTCATATCTTCAAACCCAGGAAGGAATTCGAGTGGTGGCAGAAGCTTCCAATGGGGAAGAAGCGATTGAATTGGTTCATCTTTATAAACCGGATATTGTTTTGATGGATATTACCATGCCGGAAATGGATGGATTGGAAGCAACAAGAAGAATCCACGCATTGTCTCCAGAATGTAAAGTATTAGCGCTTACAGTACACGATGATAAACAATATTTTATGCAAATGCTGGCAGCTGGCGCCTCAGGTTACATAACCAAGCAGGCTGCAGCAGATGACCTGATGGGTGCCATTAAAACAGTTGCACAGGGTCATTTGTATCTTCAGCCAGCTCTTGCGCGCTGGTTGCTGGATGATTATCAGCAATTAGTAAGAGTGAATTCTATGTCAACTCCCAATACTGATAATAATGGTAACCAGCATACATATGGACTGGAAGTTCTCAGTCATCGTGAAAGACAGGTCCTGGAACAGGTTGCAGAAGGGTTTAATAATCAGGAAATCGGACAACTTTTTTCATTAAGCCCCAAAACTATAGCCAGGCACAGGGAAAGGATCATGAATAAATTGAATCTACATTCCCGGACAGAATTGGTGAAATTCGCTATTAAAACAGGATTGGTCAAATTAAATTACTAAACCGATTCTGAGAAAACTCATTATATTTTGATCCGATCAATAATATTTTATATAAAGAATTTGTACATATTATTTTTTTCCTTTGTAATTTATGTCACTTTCTCACCTTTCTCTAATGTTAATATGTAAAAATCAAGGTTGCGTAATTTATGAATTTATTTGGAGGTTAAAACATGGAAACATCATCGGTCCCTCATAAAACAGGACGATTAAAATTTATCATCGGCGGATTGCTGATATTAGCATCTGTTGTTTACTTGATAGCATCTTCAACACAGGCGAGTGCAGAATATTTCATGACAGTGGATGAATTAAAAGCAAAAGGTTCATCCGTGATCGATCGCAACCTGCGGGCTTCAGGAGCAGTGATCGGTGATACCATCCAGTATGATCCAGCCACATTGAACCTGACTTTTACTGTTGCCAATGTACCTGGTGATAATTCCGAAGTGGAAGCCCAGGGTGGACTGGCAAAGGTTCTACATGATGCGGTAGTCGATCCAGATCGGGCAAGGATCCAGGTTGTTTACAATGGTCCTAAACCGGATATGCTTCGTGATGAAGCACAGGCGATTATGACTGGCCACCTCGGTGCAGATGGAATTTTCTATGCTGATGAATTACTTCTCAAGTGTCCAACGAAGTATGAGCCTGCCGTTCCTTCCCAGGCCAGTGGAGAATAAACCGGTTAAGAATTGATTAGACCAGGCAACCCGGCCAATCCTTGACCGGGTTCCTTGTTTCCTGTTGATAATGCAAGGAGATTAAATGTTAGCAGATCTGGGTTTTGGTTTGATGGTGCTTACTTTCGTTACAGCCATCTTCAGTGCTGTTGCCGCAGTTGTTGGAGTAAAAAAGAAGGATCCTAGATGGATTGAGAGTTCAAGACGCGGGATGATCCTCCAGCTCCCGTTGGTCTCACTGGTAGTGCTGGTGCTTCTTTATTTGCTGGTTAATAACCACTACGAAGTTAAGTATGTTTATTCAGTTACTAGCTTGAGTATGCCTTTGTATCTGAAGTTAACAGCCCTTTGGGGGGGTCAGGCTGGATCTTTGCTGTTTTGGGCGTGGCTCCTCTCGATTTTTACTACTTCAGTGATGCTCCGTAACTGGGAGCGTGATAAGGAATTCTTGCCATGGGTGGTTGTTGTTACGAGTTTGACCATGGTTTTTTTCCTGTCTCTCAACATATTTTTCGAAAATCCTTTCATTCGTTGGTGGAGCACTGTTGGTGGAGAAACAGCCGCCATGTTTAAACCGGTTGGTGCAGTATTGATCAATCCAGGTGATGGAACCGGGTTAAACCCCCTTCTGCGGCATCCCGGCATGATCATTCACCCTCCAATGCTTTACCTTGGATTTGTTGCATTTATCATCCCATTCGCTTTTGCAGTAGCAGCCCTGATTACGGGCAGAACAGATGATCGGTGGATTCGAATTACCCGCCGTTGGACCTTGTGGGCTTGGTTATTCCTTTCGATCGGATTGGTCTTAGGTGCTCGTTGGGCATACGATGTTCTCGGGTGGGGAGGTTATTGGGGCTGGGATCCAGTCGAAATAGCAGCTTTTATGCCTTGGCTGACAGGTACAGCCTTCCTCCACTCAGTCATGATCCAGGAGAAACGGGGCATGTTGAAGCAATGGAATATGCTGCTCATCATTCTGACATATGACCTGGTGATCTTTGGGACTTTCCTTACAAGGTCAGGGGTGCTTTCTTCTGTCCATGCATTTGCCCAGAGTGCAATAGGACCGATGTTCTTCTCATTCATCGGTTTGACTTTTATTGTGTCTGTAGGTCTGCTTATGCATCGCTGGAACGAATTGAAGTCTGAAAACCCAATGACCTCTGTACTTTCCAGGGAAGCATTATTCCTGCTCAATAACCTGCTATTCATGGGTATTCTGATCGTTTGTTTCTGGGGTGTTATTTTCCCACTCATATCCGAATTGGCAACCGGGCAAAAAGTGACCGTCGGACCGCCTTTTTATGAAAGAGCCACTGCTCCTCTCTTCGCTTCTTTGATGGTGCTGATGGCTCTTGCACCTCTGGCAGCATGGGGACACTCCACCATAAAAACGCTGGGTAAGGCTATTTGGAAACCTGCATTACTTGCAGTGGTCATTCCCGTTGTTGTCTTATTTGCAGGAATTCGAAATTTTGCAGCACTCATAGGTTTCTTCCTTGTTGCATTGGTCATTTTCGTGACAATATATGAAATCTGGCGCGGTTCTATGGCACGCCATAAGAAACATAAAGAAGGATTATTGACCTCTTTGATGAAATTGGTTGCCAGAAACCGTAGAAGATACGGTGGTTATATCATCCACATAAGCATGGTATTGATGGCGATCGGTATTCTAGGGATTGAAATTTTCCAAACACAGACCCAGGGTACTATCCCTCAGGGAAGTTCATTAACACTTGATAATTACACGGTTACTTTCGACTCAGTCGCTCAGTTTGATACTGCAGGTGGAAGGAATGTCACCCGGGCGGTGTTGAGTGTCTATGAAGATGGAAAGTTTGTCGGACAGGTTTTTCCCCGCCGGGATTATTATTATGAATCCCAGCAGCCTATGACCATCCCAGGTCTGCGCAGTAACTTGAAGGATGATCTTTATGTGATCCTGGTTGATTGGCAGCCAATTTCGGCTGTTGGTGCTACCTTCAAAATATACAAGAATCCCCTCGTAAATTGGCTATGGATTGGTGCAATAGTGTTTATTGCCGGAATGTTTATCGCTGCCTGGCCTGACAATAAACCGATCAAACAAGAGATTAGAAGGTCCAGGATGGTACAGGTTCCTGGTACTGTTAAGTAATTTAAACAAGCAAGCAAGCGAAGAGGAAAGATGAAACGGTTTCCCTGGGTTCTATTGATCGCTGTTTTAGTGCTAATGGGTTGGGTCGGAAAAGTCAATGCCCAGCAGCCCACACCTTCAGATGACGAAGTCAATGCTATTGCGAGCCAGTTATTTTGCCCTGTCTGTGAAAACACTCCTTTGGATGTTTGTCCGACCCAGGCATGTGCCCAGTGGCGTGATGAGATCAGGTTGCGGCTTGCACAGGGGTGGAATGAAGACCAGATAAAAGATTATTTTGCAAAGTCTTATGGTATCCGTGTTCTGGCTGAACCTCCCCGGCAGGGATTGAATTGGCTTGTGTATATAGTACCCCCAGTGGCGTTTATCGCAGGTGCATTCATTCTCTTTCGAGCTTTTCGCTCCTGGCGGGCTCTTTCAAAACAATCGGATGGGCAGGAAGACCTGAATATAAATCAAAACGAATCCGATCCGTACCTGGAACGTTTGGAAAAAGAATTAAAGGAAAGAGGATAAATGACTGAAAAAGGATTTCAGGATCGATCATCTTCAAAGGAAAATCTCCCAGGTGATATGACCTCCAATAATACCGATGCAGGAAATTCTGAACAAGAATTTGATAACAATTCCAGCAAGAGAACCTTACCCCCATTTGTCCAGGGGGTTATTTGGGTGGTTGTCCTTGGATTTCTTGTGTTTCTGGCTACTGGTTTGCTGCGAGCCCAGAAGGGTATCGTTGCAATAGGAGAACCAGCTCCAGAATTTGTGCTGACGACTTTTGCTGACGATCAATATCCACAAGGCCGTGATATCGCATTGAGTGATCTCAGGGGAAAAGTGGTGGTCGTAAATTTTTGGGCTTCCTGGTGCAAACCTTGTGAATCAGAGGCACCAGACCTGGAAGAAGCTTGGAGATTCTATGAACCTCGTGGGGATGTCGTATTCCTGGGTGTGGATTACGTCGACACAGAACCGGAAGCCCGCGCCTACCTGGCAAAATTCGATATAACATACATAAACGGTCCAGACCTTGGTACCAGGATCTCCCAGTTGTTCAACCGGAACATAGGGGTGCCTGAGACATATATTATTGATCAGGATGGCATTCTGCAAAATATCAAGATAGGACCATTTGTGTCGGTAAACGAGATCAAGATGATCATTGATCCATTATTAAATAGGGAATGAAATTATGGAAATCGGCGCAATATTTCTGATCCTGACAGGGATGCTGTTGGTAGCTATCTATGTTATTTATCCTTTTATGCAAAAACCGGGAAAAATTTTACTTGAAGATCATACAATATCGAGTCTCTTGGCTGAAAATGATCGGATCCTGAATGCCTTGCAGGAATTGGATTTTGACAACACTCTTGGCAAGATACCTGAAGAAGATTATCCTTTCATGAGAAAGGAATTATTGAACAAGGGTGTGGATATACTAAAACAGCTGGATGAGTTGAGACAAACAACCGCAGATACAGATGTGGAGAAGATGCTGGAAGATGCAATCACAGCTCGAAAGCTTGCATCCGAAAACCAATTGGTTTCTCTGGTCGAAGAAGACGAGGAAATTGAAGCGTTGATTGCCAAGCGAAGGCTATCAAGAGATTCCAAATCAGCTGGTTTTTGTTCAAAATGTGGTAATCCAATTTTGCTCTCGGATGTTTTTTGTCCCAGGTGTGGAAATTCAACCAAGTAAAGTATTGGTAAGGAAGTCAGATCAAGAGTGGTGGAATTATCAGGCAAAAAAATAATTAAGAAGGTTGGTCAATGAAGAATCGTTTCGTACTTATAAGCATCGTATTAATTATCTTCCTGGCATCGTGTGATTTATCGCTTGCAGAGGATATCACTCCTCCACCAGGATATGTCGCTCCAACGGTAGGGCCAACCTTGGGAGCATTGTTTCCTTCTTCAGCACCATCACCAGCGAACGGTCAATTGATCTATGCCGAGAAATGTGAACCATGCCACGGTGTAAAGGGATTGGGAAATGGCCCTCAAGCCAGCGGTGTTCCTGTTCCTGTTTCAGCTATCGGGTTGAGGGATATTTCCAGCCAATACAATCCTGCCAAGTGGTATACGGTCATCACCCAGGGTCAATTGGACAGGTATATGCCTCCATTTACAAGTTTGTCTGAGAGTGAACGCTGGGATGTCCTTTCCTATGTTTACACGTTAAGTAATACATCCAGTCTGGTCGAACAGGGATCAGTGATATTTGCGGCACAATGTGCAGAGTGCCATGGTGTTAATGGCGATGTTAGCACAGGAAAGAATTCAAATTCAGGTGTGGATTTCTTAGATCAGCAATTCATGTCACAAGTGACTGGTCTGGGTTTATACCAATCGATTGCGAATGGTATCCAGCCAGGTATGCCGGCATTCAGCAGTTCGTTAACTGATGCTGATATATGGGCATTGACTGCCTATTTGCGTACATTGACTTATGACCTGGATACACAAGTGGCACTTGTTCCTTCAGCGACAGTAATTCCTGATAATACAATTGAGCCCTCTTCATCACCAGCGCTGACACAAACATCGGGAACCCAGGAACCCACTTCGGGGGTAATCGAACCTGGATCAGAATCAACAGCAACTGAGATACCTGCGGTGGAATCCACTTTGGAGTCAACAACTGTACCAACTTCCACAATTCCAGTTGGGAAGGTTTCCGGAACCATTACCAATGGCTCCGGTGGAAAACTACCGGAAAACCTGGTTGTAAACTTACTTGGTTATGTCTATATGGACGAAGTTATTAATTTAACAACAACAGCGAACCCGGATGGTTCATTTGAATTCACAAATGTTCCATTGGAGCAAGATGTAGCTTTGGTGGTTACAGCTGAACTGGGTGATATTACCTATAATACTGATTTTTCTGTCTATGACGGAACCATATCTGAGTTTGATCTTCCCCTGACCATTTATGATACAACCTCTGACAACAGTACAATTTCTGCTGACCGGGTCCACATGTTTTTTGATTTTTCCAACCCCGGATCGGTTCAGGTCATTGAAATTTATATTTTGAGTAATTCTGGCAACCTGGCTGTTGTGCCTGCTGGAAAAGGTGAATCTGTTCAGAATTACATTCTCCCGGCAGGCGCATCCAACCTGGTGTTTGAAACAGGTGATATTGGCAATCCATACATCCAAAATGAGAACGGATTCGGCGATCCTTCAGCAATTTTCCCGGGATCCAGTACCTATCAGTTGTTGTTTGCTTTCCAACTACCTTATGATAAGAAAATTACAATCGATCAACCCATTACGATGGATATAGGGTCCATTATTGTGATGACCCCTGAAGGTATTGAAATAAGCAGTGATCAACTTACTTCGGCTGGCTCCAGAGATGTTCAGGGACAGGTATACACGATGTTTACCGGAGAAAATTTAAAGAAAGGTGATTCGATTTCGTTCGTGGTCTCCGGTAAAGTCAAGAATTCTCCATCGACAACTTCTTCAGATGATTCCCAGCAAAACCTGATCATTGGATTAGGCGCTTTTGGCTTGGCATTAATTCTTGCAGCCCTCTTCTTTTATCTGAAAAGCCGAAAACCTTCAGGTTCGGATGAACCGGAATATGAAGAAGATGAAACAGACTCCCTGGGGAATGATGCTGATGCTTTGATGGATGCGATTAATTCATTGGATGATCAATTTAAGGCTGGATTGATCAAGGAAGAAGCTTATAAGATCCGTAGGGATGAACTTAAATCCCGCTTGAAAGAGATTTTATAAGGCATTCAAGTTGTTGAGAGGACTGAAATATATAAATGAAGAAAGTTGTCCAGAATGATTGAAGTTCAGAAACTTGTAAAACGGTTTGGGTTAAAGACCGTATTGCGAGGGATGGATTTTAATGTTGCTCAAGGTGAATTTGTTGCTTTGCTTGGTCCTAATGGAGCAGGGAAAACTACTTTTCTGCGCATTCTGGCAACACTTTCCCGGCCATCTCTTGGAGCAATTCGTATAGCTGGATATCAACTTCCTTCTCAGGCTTCATCCGTCAGAAAAAAATTAGGGGTGGTTTCTCACTTGCCGTTATTGTATGGAGATCTCACGGCAGAAGAAAATTTGCGTTTCTTTGCCAGGATGTACAACATTAATAACCAGGCGGATCGCATCACCGAAGTATTGGACCTGGTTGGGCTTCTATCACGCCGCAAGGATTTGGTAAGGACATTTTCTCGCGGGATGCAGCAACGACTTGCAATCGGCAGAGCAGTCCTTCACGACCCTGAAGTGATGTTATTTGATGAACCTCATACCGGTTTGGATCAGGATGCCTGTGATATGCTGGATAAGGTATTGGGTGATGTTGCAGCCAGAGGACGCACCGTGGTGATGACTTCCCATGATCTTGGGCGGGTGGAAGACCTGGCAACTAGATTTGATGTCTTGAATAAAGGCAAGATCATGGCCTCCCGAAAAAAGGAAGAACTGGGCACTGGAAATATCCTGACATTTTATAAAAAAGCCCTGGCAGGTATGGATGGCTGAAAAGACATCTCTTCTGGATAAGATCGGTAGTTACCTTAAGGCAATATTTGCAATTGCCTGGAAGGATCTGGCTGCTGAATTGCGTTCCCGGGAGCTTCTCTCTGCAATGCTGGTGTTTGCCTTGTTAGTTATCCTGATATTTAATTTTGCCTTGAAACTGGATGCAAAAACAAGGATAGCTGCTACATCAGGTATCTTGTGGGTGACATTCACTTTTGCCGGAACGCTCGGCTTGAACCGATCAATGGCAGTTGAAAAGGATCGTGGTTGCCTCGATGGTCTGCTTCTTGCACCTGTCGATCGTTCCAGCATATACTTCGGAAAAGTACTCAGCAATATTTTCTTTATGTTCATTGTGGAAGCAATTGTTCTTCCGGTATACAGCGTTCTTTATAATATCAACTTGTTCAATTCCGGGTTGCTGCTGGTCATCTTTCTTGGTTCTGTTGGTTATATCGCTATTGGCACCCTTCTGGCTGCCATGGCTGTACAGACACGCACTAGGGATGTCATGCTTCCGATACTTCTCTTCCCTGTTGTAATACCTGTCGTGGTCGCTGCAGTTGAAGCAAGTAGCGGTTTCCTTCAGGGATTGGCATTGTCTGAAGTTAGTTACTGGATAAACCTGTTGTTTGTTTATGACCTGGTCTTTATTGCAATTGCATTCATGGTTTTTGATTATGTAGTTGAAGAATAAAAGATAATCTGAGGAGATTAATGTATGAAGAAAAAACCGATCGCTTTGCTCATTCTGGATATCGTCAGCCTGGTTTTGCTGGGGATTGCTGCTTACCTGGCTTTGAGTTATGCTCCCATGGAAGCCACCATGGGGAATGTTCAACGGGTATTTTATTTCCACGTGGCGAATGCCTGGGTGGGAATGTTGGGATTTCTTGCAGCAGGAGTCGCTGGAATTGCCTATCTGAAAACTGCAAAACCAAAGTGGGATATTGTGGAGGTTGCAGCAGTTGAGATCAGTCTGGTTTTCTTTTTCATCGCCATAGTTCTTGGATCCATTTGGGCTAGGCCTGTCTGGAATACCTGGTGGACGTGGGAACCAAGGCTGACTACCGCTGCCATTACTGAAATGATCTATCTGGCTTATTTCATGCTGCGCGGTGGTATTGAGGATCCAAATCGCCGGGCTCGTTTTAGCGCAGTATACACGCTTGTCGGCGCAGTCAGCGTACCGATTACATTCATGGCGATCCGGTTTTTCAGGACAATCCATCCAGTTGTAATTGGATCAGAAAGCGCCCAGGCTCAAGGTGGTTTTAATATGTCTCCTGATATGAAGGTCGCCTTCTTCTTCGCACTCTTCACCTTTACTGTAATATTTGCGGATCTTTTCTGGCACCGAATCCGTTTGGGGAATCTGCAAAATAAAGTTGAAGAACTTAAATTAAAAGTCATGGAATAGGAGAGAAAAATGGAAGCACCTGAAACAACCAATTATATGATCGCAGGGTATGCAGTTTTTTTTACTGTCATTTCTTTCTATATCATAAGCCTCTCAGTGAGGTGGTCAAAATTAAGAAAGGATCAGCAGACCTTACAAGAGATGGAGCATGATAGCTGATTGTGGGATCGAAATAATCCATAATAGAGCCCGTTATAAACGGGCTCTATTCATAAATACCAGTGGTGTACCTGATGATATTCTTAATTGATGGGCACTTGAAATAAAGTGATTTCATTGCATCGATTAAACCCGTGTGGTAAACTTTTCGTGTTTTATACCAGTGGTTAACGATCCAGGCAAAATTCTTTATTAATTAAAATACAATGGTAAACCATGTGAGGTAGCATGTTGTCTTTACTAGAGAAGATATTATTCGCCGTTGCCGTCTTATTGACATTGATTGCGACGTGGTTTGCAGTAAAAAGATTGGCAGGTTTGATCGCAGTTGGCCATGGGAAGCCAGACTGGAAACTGATCCCGAAAAGAATCGTTAAGGTATTAATGAAAGTGGGAACTTTTCAGCCCGTATTCAGATATCGGTTGGTTTCCAGCATCTTCCATGGGTTGATAGGGTGGGGATTTGGATATTACCTGCTGGTAAATGTTGTCGATGTTATTCGTGGATACATTCCCGGATTCATGTTTCCAGGTCAGATTGGAAATATTTACAGGCTGCTTGCAGATCTTCTATCGGTGGGGATATTGACAGGCATGCTTTACTTCCTTATGCGCAGGTTCATTTTCAAACCTGATTATCTGACTGCCCGGGACACAACTTTATTGGATCCCAAAGCTCGCACAGGAATGCTCAGGGATTCTGCCATTGTTGGTAGTTTTATTTTATTGCATGTTGGATTCAGATTCATGGGTGAGACATTCAAATTGGCTTCCACGAATACCATCGATCAATGGCAGCCATTTGCTTCTTTTGTTGCTCTGTTCTGGAAGGATTGGAGCCATAATGCAATAATAATCAGTGAGCATTTTAGTTTTTGGATGGCATTGGGGTTGGTCTTCTTATTCATACCTTATTTCCCATATTCCAAACATGTCCATTTATTTTTCGCTCCGTTGAATTACCTGCTTAAACCTGAACGCAGATCCATTGGAGAACTAAGTAGGCTGGATTTCGAAGATGAAAGCGTGGATCAATTCGGTGCTTCCAAACTTTCTGATTTGGGTTGGGAACAGATCATGGATGGTTATGCCTGCATCATGTGTTTCCGCTGCCAGGAGGTTTGCCCGGCATACGATACCGGCAAGATACTGTCACCGGCTGCATTGGAGATCAATAAACGCTATGCTATGAACCATGTCAATCCCTCTAATTTGCAGGAGATCAATTTGCGAGATCTGATACCCGATGAAGCAGTTTGGGCTTGTACTTCATGTGGCGCTTGCGTGGATATCTGTCCGGTTGGTAATGAACCTATGCGCGATATCCTGGATATCAGGCGGTCGTTGGTCCTTATGGAAAATGTCTTTCCAAAACAGCTCGAAACCGCATTCCGGGGTATGGAACGTAATGTTAATCCTTGGAATATATCTCATGACCAACGATTGAGTTGGGCGGAAGGATTAAATGTCCCAACTATTGAACAAAATCCAACTCCGGATATTCTTTGGTGGGTTGGTTGTGCCCCGGCAACAGATGCACGTGCTCAGAAGACCGCTCAGGCTTTTACAAAGATCCTTGAGGCTGCAGGTGTAAATTATGCAGTACTGGGAAAAAATGAACAATGTACGGGAGATTCAGCACGCAGGGCAGGGAATGAATATTTATTTAATGAATTAGCTTCAACAAATGTTGAAATACTCAACCAGGTATCTCCCAAAAGGATCGTGACAACCTGCCCGCATTGTCTGCATACGTTGAAGAATGAATATCCAGCATTCGGAGGGCATTACCAGGTGATCCATCATACTCAGCTGATCAATGAATTATCAGCTGCTGGCTTGCTGCATATGGAAACAGAGGGCGACCTGATAAAGGTCACTTACCATGATCCATGTTACCTTGGGCGACATAACCATATTTTTGCTGAACCAAGAGAGGATCTAAAAGAAAGCGGATTACAGCTGGTTGAGATGCCCCGCCATGCTGATAGATCTTTCTGCTGTGGAGCTGGCGGTGCCCAGATGTGGAAAGAAGAAGAACATGGAAATGAAAAAGTGAATCATGCCAGGTTTTCTGAAGCAAAAGCTACCGGAGCGGAAATGCTGGCTGTGGGTTGTCCTTTCTGCATGACCATGTTGAATGATGCCAGCAATACAGATGGAGGCAGGATTCCGGTTAAAGATATCGCTGAAATCGTGGCTGAAAGAATTGAAAAATGAGGTTATTTCTCTAACCTTGCTCTAATCTATTTTTCATGAAATTCTTAAGTGGGTGGCTATAATAATTATTAAACATTCTCCCCGAACAAACCCCGTCCAGATCAGGGCTGATCTGCAACGGGGTTTGGGGTTTAATTGCCGATATTGCTTCTCCCGGATTTCTTCTTGACATAGTCAATTCACCTGTTATACTTCCAATACAACTGAACGGGGAGCCAGTTTTTAAGGCTGAGAGGAAAGTACCTTACTTTCGACCCGTATGACCTGATCCGGATAATGCCGGCGGAGGCACCTTCTTGTATCGAAAACCACCCTCCCCGGCGAGGATGGTTTTTATGATTAATAACCGCATTGTGATATTTGCCAATGGAGAACTCCCCGATGTTTCCATAGCCAGGAAATTGGTTAGAAAAGGTGATGTTTTAATTGCCGCCGATGCTGGTGCCCGCCATATACTTGAAATGGGTTTGTTGCCAGTGAAGGCTATTGGTGATTTCGATTCCATTTCTGCTGATGACCTTTACAAATTGGAATCAGCTGGTGTTGAAATGATCCGACATCCATCGGATAAGGACAAAACAGATCTAGACCTGGCTATCGATCTTGCATTGCAGGAGGGGGCAAAGAATATTTTAGTGCTGGCAGCATTGGGTGGTAGATTGGATATGACCCTTTCCAATATCTCCCTCCTTACTCGTCCAGATCTCGAGCAAATCGATATCCGCCTGGATGATGGTTTGCAGGAAGTTTTCTATATAGCATCGGAGGCGTCAATAGAAGGAGTCCCCGGAGATCTGGTCTCCCTTATTCCTTGGGGAGGAATGGCGCAAGGTGTGTTGACCCATGGACTTCGCTGGCCGTTGGAAAATGAATCCTTGGAGCCCTCGACCTCTCGAGCGATAAGCAATGAAATGGTAAGAACATGCGCCAGGGTGACCATAAGTAACGGTGCATTGCTTTGTATTCATCAAAGAATCATCGAGAAAATAAACCTTCGATGATTTGATGGAAATCGATTGATATCAATACCTAATAGGAGAAGACAAATGAAGAAAACGATCATTCTAATTATACTGGTTGCTTTTTTGGGAAGTGCCTGCTCTCAAACGCAAGGCGAGCCCATTACACCAACGTTAACGATAATGACTCATGATTCCTTTGAAATTAGTGCAGACCTTGTCACTGCCTTCGAAAATGAAAACAATGTGAAACTGTCATTCTTGAAAAGTGGAGATGCAGGCGAAGTCTTGAATAAGGCGATCCTTTCTAGGGATAACCCACTTGCTGACATCCTTTATGGTGTAGATAATACCTTTCTATCACGGGCATTGGAATCAGGTATCTTTGAACCTTACGATTCCCCACTTTTGGCAGATATCTCAGACGATTTGAAACTTGATCCGCAGAATACCCTTTTACCGGTTGATTTTGGTGATGTATGTATTAATTATGACCGGACATATTTTTCAACCAACAACCTTCAAGTGCCAGGTTCATTTGAGGATCTTCTTGATCCAATATATGAAGGGTTGTTAGTGATGGAGAACCCGGCTACATCATCCCCTGGTCTGGCATTCATGCTGGCGACAATTTCCCATTTTGGTGCAGACAATTTCCTCTCGTACTGGCAGGATTTGGCAGAAAATGGGTTGGTGGTTGTTGGTGACTGGTCAACAGCCTACTACACAAATTTTTCGGGCTCATCCGGTCATGGTCCCCAGCCGATGGTTGTGTCATATGCCAGCAGCCCTGCTGCTGAAGTGATCTTCGCCGAGACAAAATTAACTGAATCGCCAACAGCTTCGATCACAGCATCTGGAATGTGTTTCAGACAGGTAGAGTTTGTCGGAATTCTCAAGGGAACCAAGCAAAGACAGCTGGCTGAGAAGTTTGTTGATTTCATGCTGGATATTCCATTCCAGCAGGATATGCCACTTCAGATGTTCGTGTATCCTGTTAATCCAGGTGCAGTCCTCCCACCTGAATTTACCGAATATTCCAATATTGCGAATGAGCCTGCAGTCATCTCTCCAGGCATGATAGCCAGTCACCGAGATGAGTGGATTGCATCCTGGCAGAATACGATCCTTCATTGATTATTTAAGAGAATAAGATGGTCAAATGAGACGAATAATCCTCTGGTTGGGAGCAGTTGTATTCCTGGCAGTTTTTTTCTTCCTGCCTCTTTCTAAGATCCTCATATTGGGGATCGGACAGGGAGGATTGGGTAAGATTTTACAACCAGCTTGGCAGATAGTTATTCCAGTATTGGGATTTACGATTTACCAGGCGCTGTTATCAACAATATTGACATTATTGGTGGGACTTCCAGGAGCTTATTTATTCTCCCATTATGATTTCTTGGGCAAGAAATGGTTTAAGGCACTGACTGGTGTCCCTTTCATGCTTCCTACGGTTGTCGTGGCAGCCGGGTTCAATGCCCTGTTGGGGAATAGAGGGTTGTTGAACGTTTCCCTTATGAATTGGTTCGGTTTTGAAAACCCACCGATCATCTTTATCAACACATTGGGAGCCATATTGCTAGCGCATGTTTTTTATAACACCACCATCGTTCTCAGGTTGGTGGGAAATACCTGGGAGCGCCTTGATCCCCGCTTGGAGCAGTCGGCTCAGGTTCTGGGAGCATCCCCCTGGGAGGTTTTCAAAAAGGTTACCCTGCCTTTATTGACCCCATCGATTTTGGCTTCTTCCATGCTGGTATTTCTCTTTGATTTTACAAGTTTTGGGGTAATAATCCTCATGGGTGGACCACATTTCGCCACCTTGGAGGTTGCGATTTATATTCAGAGCCTCCAGTTATTGAATTTACCAATGGCAGCTTTTCTATCCATAGTGCAGTTGATAAGCACGTTGATCTTCTCGATCATTTACAGCAGGATGATGTCAAAAGGTTCAGTTATCAGCCGGCAAACTGTCAACCCGCAAAGAAGACTCCATACCTGGCGTTCAAGGTTGCTAGCATGGCTGGTTTTGGGATTTTTTATTCTCCTTTTCATACTTCCCATGCTGGCTTTGCCTATTCGTTCAGTTCTTCAATTTGATCCAGCTTTGGGTGTCAGGGCATCCCAACCAATAAGAATAACCCTTGATTATTATCGTGAGTTATTTATCAATAGAACTGGTTCGATTTTCTTTATCCCCCCCATACAAGCACTGATGAACTCGATCAAATATTCACTGATGACGGTCGCCATTTCACTTCTCTTAAGTTTCCCCGTTGCTTATTCTTTAGCCAGACCTAGGAAATTGGATCGCATCCTTGATCCCTTATTGCTGCTTCCATTGGGATCATCAGCAGTCAGTCTTGGTCTGGGTTATATCATTACTTTCAACCACCCTCCCCTTAATTTATTGATCTCACCATGGATCGTACCTCTTGCCCATAGTACCATTGCAATGCCTTTTGTTATTAGAAGTCTTCAGCCAGTCCTGGCATCAATTCCAGATGAATACAGAATGGCAGCTTCTGTATTGGGTGCTCCACCGATCAATGCCTGGTTAAAAGTAACGTGGCCGTTCGCTAGCAAGGCTGCGCTTGCTTCCGGTATATTTGCCTTCACAATCTCTTTAGGTGAATTTGGAGCCACTTCCCTGCTTGCCCGACCCGAAAATCCGACGATCCCGCTGGCTATTTATCGGTTCATATCACAACCTGGAGCGATGAATTATGGTCAGGCAATGGCTATGGCAACCATTCTGATGGTCGCCACTACAATTTCGATATTATTGTTCGAAAAAATTCAGTTGCCTGGAAACAAGGTATTCTAATGAGATCAATTCTTAAAGTAATGGACGTTCACCAGGATTATGAAGGGAGGCCACTTTTGGATGGGATCTCATTTTCACTACAGGAGTTTGAGACAATTTGTCTGCTCGGAGCTTCTGGCAGTGGAAAATCCACTCTTTTAAGGATTATTGCAGGATTGGAAATACCAGATTCCGGATCAATTTCATGGAATGGTCAGGATCTCAGTACTATTCCCGCCTATAAAAGAAAATTTGGACTGATGTTTCAGGATTATGCTCTCTTTCCATTCCTCACGGTGGAAGAAAATATTATGTTCGGAATGAAAATTCAGAATATGAAACCAGAAGCGATTAAGGATCGGATCGCTGATGTACTGGATTTAGTTGAATTGGAAGGATTTGAACACCGCGATGTTTTGAAGCTTTCTGGTGGAGAGCAACAGCGGGTGGCACTTGCTCGGACACTTGCTCCGCAACCACGTTTACTTATGTTGGATGAGCCGCTAGGAGCATTGGACTTTAACCTGAAGGAACACCTTATGTCCGTGTTGCGCAAGATTCTGAGATCCAACAGGGTTCCAGTCATTTATGTGACCCACGACCAGGAAGAGGCTTTCGAACTGGCTGACAGAATTCTAATAATTAAGGATGGCCGAATTATTAATTCTGGTACTCCCCATGAGTTGTGGGAAAATCCAGGATCATCATGGACAGCCAATTTTCTTGGATTGGGAAATATCCTCCCTGCTAAATGGGTTTTGGAAGGAGAGGTCGAGACCATATTGGGAGTTCTCAAGATCAGGAAATGTGAACACGACCATCAACCTGGTGAGAATGTTGAGATCCTGGTTAGACCGGATGCGGAGACGAGCGCTGCAGGTTATCAGATTGAAGGACAGGTGGAAGATATTCAATTCACAAAAAAAGGATTCAAGGTCAGGCTTACCACTGGTCAATTTTTCTTTCTTGGTTCTTCACCGGTGCTCGGCGAGATCATCCGGATAAAATTGCCGTCTAATGCAGTGGTGTGCCTGGGATGAAAAAGATCACCATTATCAAGCGTGACGCGCACGGAAAGGTACGCTGGCAATATGGTGGGAGTTTACTGTCTTTATCGGATAGGGAGATAGTCATTGAGGCATTTTTTGATCGGGATTCTACAGTTGAAGGAAATATTATCATCAACAAAGGTGATCGATTTGTTGAGACTTATTATACAGATCAATGGTATGACATTCTCGAAATTCATGACAGGGATGATGATCATATCAAAGGTTGGTATTGTGACATAGGATTCCCCGTCAAACAACCTTCTGATGATTGTTTATATTTCGACGATTTGGAACTTGACCTTTTGGTAAACGCTGATGGAGAACAGATGGTTCTTGATATGGAAAGATTCGAATCCCTCGACATCGATCCGGAAACAAGAGAAAAAGCATTAACAGGATTGAAGCAGGTAAGAGATTACTTCAAGAAATTGTTTGGAAAGATTGATCCATAAAAAAATTGCAGAATTTATTAATGATCAAAACCACCTTCAGCTATATGAAGGTGGTTTTGATATGTATGTTTTGATCTTTAGAAATTATTCCAAACCCACCAACCGCCAAAAGAGAGTGCAGCACAAAGACAGCAAAGAACCAATACTACCACCACAACAATGATGACGGTGTTGTTTTTCTTTTTTTGTGGGCCAATTTCAGGGTTGGGATCAAATTCTTCTGTCATTTCTTCTCCATAAACAAATAATTGTTCGATCTTTTATTATTGATCGTTAAGGAATTAATAATTTTGAATTGAGGTAAGGAATGCCGAACCCAAAACAAGGTAAAGGCACCCAATGATCAGACCGATAACAATACCTACAATGATCAAAACGCCATTGATCACAAAAAAAGTCTTGATATTACCCATGGCTGAGTCGAATGCATATCGCTGCCCGGTATTGGCTGCAGTTTCAAGCGAAGATGCGGCCTGAAGAAGTAGAACTCCCTGCCATATTGGAATAATGCCAATTAATCCAAGGGCGCCAGGTATGCCGCCCAAGATCATCATGATTCCGACGAATTTCATCCATCCCCTGGCTTTGTACAGGGGCATGCTGGCTTCACGGACAAAATCACTTTCTGAATTTCCTATCGTAATGTTTGGGGGGAAGCCTCCCAGATTGTTGGTCATAAAATCCTCCTGTTAAAAAAAATATAATTTGAAAAGATAAATTCATTCTACACCAATTTCCTATTATTAATTCGCTTTCTTACCCACCATATAGTCATGAGTATCACTAATAGGATAAAAAATCCTACCATGATGGGGATGATGATGGAGAGAATTGAAGTTCCAATTGCGATAACATCTTCTGCAATACTGACCGGAACATTGGCTGTTCCTCCTGTAGTCGCAGTTACTGCTGGTCGAATGGCAACCGATTTAACAATATGAACACTACCTGCCACCAACAAACCGCACCCAAGTGCCAGGACGGGATGGATGTCGGTGATGACTTGTGCGCTGGCTGCAAATACGATCGCACCAGCTGCTGGTCGTACAAGTGTCTGAATGGCATCATTGATGTGATTCACTGCAGGGATCTTATCAGCCAGCATTTCGACAATGACCAGGACCCCCAGCAATATCAGGATCCACGGATTGGCTAGGGTATCCCAGGGTTTTTCAAGTTTAATCAGATCTGTGTAATGGGCTGTGGTGCCTACAACCAGGAGAGGGATATAAGCATTCAGTCCAGCACTTGCTGAAAGTCCAAAAGCTGAAAGAATACCAGTTAGTAGGTCCATAATATATCCTTTAAGGTTAGGTTCATCCTAATGGGAATCCACCCCATGTCCCTGTTAACCAAAAACGAAGCATATCGATCAATCCGATTTGTAAAACACCAATGGTGAACCCTGCCAGTAGTGACACCCACGCTTCCCGCAATCTTCCAAATTGGTTCTCCTTATGGAAAAGCATGATCCATAAGATTGAATATACCATCGTCAATAGAATAAGAACACCTGCTGAGGTGATCACAGCCAGTGGATACAACACCAATGGATTTTCTGTCAATACAAGCAGATCCAGGATAAAGATGATCAACAGGAGCAGGATAAATTCCTTGATGCCCGGGATCGCCCGGGCAGGATTTTGTTCTTTCCATATGGTTTGGTTGAAGGCCGGAAAGATCGCTGATGATATGACGATCCCCATTCCACTCCCTGTAAATAGCCTGAGAACATTATTGGGAATATACAGATTGGGGATTGATGTAAGAGCGCCCGTGTAAGTTTCTTTGATCAAGTAGAGATATGAATTAGCACCATCAATACCGAATGCAATCACAAGGATCGCCAGTGGGATGATCACAGCCCATGGAGGATTTCCCGAGCGACGTTTTGAGTATATTGCCTGGAAGATTAACCCGGTTATGGCTCCCAGGTACATGCCACTGCAGCGTGCACAAAGAGGAAGCTGGTAATTTCCAATATGGAATGAACGTTCTGGAATCCTGTGGCAAACAGCAAAACCTATTGCATCTGCTTTTTCGAAGAAACCCATCGGTGTTGTCATGATCCAGCCGAACAAAACCAGCAATGCGGAAAAAACAACAAGGTATTTCAATGATCCTTCCAATCGATTGGCGAGGTTTTGCATAATGAAACAATTATAGATACAACTCTTTAGGAAAGCAAGCAGGATGTCATTCCGGTATCTTTTGGTTCGTGGTTATGATCGTAAGTTCGTATTTCCGCAAGTCATCCAGTGTAAGGTTGGATTTAAAGCTGTAACCTGTCCGATTGGACAGGTTACCTAAGCGCGCTACGGCATCTTTTATCGCATGGCGAGGAGGGATGCCGCAGCGCTTCGTTCATTACTACCACTCATAATGGGCATCACCTCCTCGTGCAAAGGATAGCAAGTGAAAGCATTATTAATGCTCTTTCCCAGTATCGCATAATTAATCCTTGCTGTCAATGGGACTGGTTTACCCTTATTTCCTTGCTTTTGATTTCGGCTTTCGTTTGGGTTTTACCTTAATGGAGGTATCGTCGTCGTAATTGGTAATCAATATCCAGTTTGAGTATAAAAGAAAGGCAATTACACTGCTTATCCCAAAGACAACCAGGGACAGGTAAATTCCCCAGGTGGAATATACTGGCAAGCCAATCCCTTGCATCAATTCACATACAGTTTCATTTTGGCTGTAACAATGAATCCCATTCCTGGGTGTTTTTAGTTGTTGAAGCCATGCTTCTTTGATGATAGCTGTCTTATTATTGGTCCATGCTTCACCTTGCCGGGGAAGATCAGAACCGGCCTCAACAGCCGGCAGGACCTCGGCAAATCGATTAGATACCACTCGATAGAAAGCTGTAGCTTTATAGTAGGTGGTGGTTCCAAAGACCAAAGTGAAAAGTGCCAGGCCGATCAATAGGTAAGTGAAAAGCAATGCTACCTTATGATTATGGAAGAATCTCCGCTGGTTGGGTCGCATCAATAAATATGCTGCCAGGATGCCAAGCAGAATCGAAATTATCAAGGTAAAAAGGAATATGACAATAGTCAGAAAATTCATTGTGGAAATCCTTCGCTATGAAATAGAGTTATACGATTCTATCACGTTGAAATGGAGATAGGAATGTTGAACTTAAAAATCGTTTGGTTTACCTTTTAATCATCAGGAAAATGATATTTCGGTTTCCATTGGTATAAATTGCTGGCGAAAAAATAAACGATAGGAAGATTATTGTCTTTTGAATTTCTCTTATTACTGGTTCTTTAAACTTGATATGCTGTGATATATACTGATAGGTTTTGCCAGACAGTTGTACCTAAAATAAACCAACTACCTGAGGAGGTACTCAATGAAAAACCGATCAAAGCTTATCTGGATCATCCCCCTAATTTTGGGTATATTATTTGATATCTTATTTTGGAAACAAATACCCGGGGTTAATTTTTCCATTTTTGTTGTTTTATGTCTGCTTGGTGGATTCCTTTTTTTACACCAACAGGAAGTTAAACCTTCCGTGCGTTCATGGTTATTGATTGTTTTGATCCTATTCTTTGCATCTGTTACATTCTTAAGGCAGGAGCCGCTCACAGTGTTCCTGGGGGTATTCTTTACGTTATTCCTGTTGGCTGAATTGGCATTTACTTATCAGGGAGGACAGTGGTTATTATTTGGCATCATTGATCATGTAATAGCTTTTTTTCGTTTGGCAGGTGGGATGATTGCCAGACCGTTCAATTTCCTTACATCACGAAATCCAAATGGTGAAGCTGCGAATAGGAAAAACACCAAGATCTGGGCGATTGTCCGGGGAGTTCTATTGGCGATTCCTGTTTTGCTTATATTTGCATCCTTGTTATCGTCAGCAGATCTGATATTTGCACAAAAAGTCACTTCCTTTGTGGATTTATTCCGTTTGGAAAAACTTCCTGAATACATATTCCGCACAGCTTATATTTTGTTTGGTGCTTACCTTCTAATGGGTGTTTTTCTCCATGCTGCCGCCAGTAGTCAGGCTGGAGAAGGAATTCAGGGAGAAAAGAAACCTCTGATCCCGCCATTTTTGGGTTTTATCGAAACCGGGATCATTCTTGGCAGTGTGGTGATCCTGTTTTCCTTGTTTGTCATAGTTCAATTCAGGTATTTCTTTGGCGGAGCTGCTAATATCCATTTGGAAGGATACACCTATGCAGAATATGCCCGTAAAGGATTTGGGGAGTTGGTTGTGGTGGCAGTCATTAGTTTGTTCTTACTTTTGGGATTGAGTGGAGTGTCCCTCAGGGAAAAACTTTCGCAGCAGAAAGTTTTTTCAGGACTGGGAATAGCGCTGGTGCTTCTGGTGGGAGTTATGATGGTATCTGCCTACCAGAGACTCGTCCTTTACGAAACTGCATATGGATTTTCTGAATTACGAACGTACACGCATGTATTTATGATCTGGTTGGGAGCGCTGCTTGTGGCAGTAATGATCCTGGAACTGGCAAACAGAGAAAGAAAGTTTGCCCTCGCTGTTTTACTGGCAGCCATTGGCTTTGCAGCCAGCCTGCCTTTATTGAATGTTGATGCATTCATCGTGCGGCAAAATGTGGATCGGGCTACGCAGGGACAGGATTTGGATGTTGCGTACCTGGCTTCACTTGGTTTCGATGCGGTACCGGAATTAGCTGCACAATATAACGATCCGGATCTTTCTCCCGGTCTTCATCATATGTTAGGTGCATCCCTGTTATGCAAGTCTGAATTAACTCCTTCAAATGATGTTTATAGCTGGCGATCTTTCCATTACTCAAGATCAAAGGCGGAGAAAATATTTTCCGATTTGGAAGGAGATTTCAATGATTATGACCTGGAAAAAGAGGATTATCAAATTAATATCACCACACCTTCAGGACAGGTCATAGAGTGCCGGGATCTGGGTGGTGTGGATTAATGGGGAAATGTTGATTACATAACACCAAAAGTAAGTTGGGAAGACCAAAGCAGAATAATATCCAAGCTTGTTCAAACCATCGTAATAAAGGTAGAATAATGGGGATTATTCTTTCAAACTCTCCTGGAGGTGGCCATGCGCACCCTTGAGATCATAACGGCAATACTACTGTTCTTCTCATTAATTCGCACCTTGTTTCGCGGACGACCTCGTTGGATTGATCTACTTCCTTACCTGACAGTAGTCTCAGCTATTCTTCAGATACTTATCGAAGGATACCGCTGGCAGTTGGTTCCAATCTATGGAATCTCTTTGATCCTTTTCGTTTTTTCATTTGGCGGCATTGGAAATTCCATCGGTAATCTTTTCAAGAAAACATGGCAGAAAGCGATTGTTTGGACATTTGCAGTACTCTTCCTGATAGCAGCGATCGCTCTTCCGGTTTTGCTTCCCATCCCCCGGTTACCCGAATCTTCTGGTCAATATCAGGTTGGGACCTTTTCTGTCATGTTGACCGATCCATCCCGCCTTGAGCTCTATTCTGATGATGCATCAGAACAGCGTTCGATCATGGTCCAGGTATGGTATCCAGCGAACCCTTCACCTGACGATCAATTAGCTCCATGGATGGATCATGCCGATCTTATCGGACCAGCAATATCGAAATACCTGGGTATGCCTTCTTTTTTCCTTGACCATCTTGTTTATGTTAAGACAGGTGCTTATCTAAATGCTCCTATCGCTCAAACGGAAACATCTTACCCTATGCTTCTATTCTCCCATGGATGGAATGGATTTAGAGCCCAAAATTCATTCCAGGCGATTCAGTTCGCCAGCAAAGGATTCATCGTTGTTGCGATCGACCATACCTATGGAGCAGTCCTGACAGTCTTCCCGGACGGAAAACTGGCATACAACAATCCCGATGCATTACCTTCTGGTATGCCAGATCAGGAATACTTGCCGATTGCCAACAGGTTGATCAACCAGTGGTCAGGCGACTTGGGTTTCGTTCTGGATACCTTGGAACAATGGAATAAAAACGATCCAGATCATGGTCTGGCTGGTTTCCTCGACCTGGACCATGTGGGTGTTTTTGGACATTCCACGGGTGGAGGTGCCACGGTCGAATTCTGTGGGAGGGATTCCCGCTGCAAAGCAGGTCTTGGTATGGACGCTTATCTAAAACCAGTCTCTGAAACAGTTATTGAGTTGGGATTGGAGCAGCCATTTTTATTTATGTTCAGTGAAACCTGGTCAAGCGAGACTAACTGGCAATTGTTCAACCAGTTATATCTTAATTCAGACGATGCCAGGGTCATGACCATTTTGGGTACTTCTCATTATGATTTTAGCGATCTTCCAATCCTTTCCCCGATCGCTTCTCAACTGGGATTAAAAGGACCATTAAATGGTCAACGGGTCGTGGTAATTACGAGTGTTTATCCACTGGCATTTTTTGAATCAGTGTTCAACGGGATTCCAACCCCACTTTTGGATGGTCAGTCTCCGGATTATCCGGAAGTCGTTTTTCCCTGATTAGCTGTTTAGTTCTCGGTAAAGGTTTTTGTTGTTCTTGTAGAATTTCACAAAAATACCGAACATCTTGTCATAAATTTCTCTCGAACTCGGATCAGGCGAATAGGATTGTTTGTATTCGATCAGATCCGGGATATCTTTGTATTCGAGATACCCCAGTCCGACGGCTGCAATGAAGGCAGCTCCCCTTGCATTTGCCTGGATGGGATCCTTTACCTGGCGGATGGTGAGATTCAACACGTCTGCCATGATTCTGCACCAGATGTCTGAACTTGCCCCACCTCCAACATAATTCAAGTGGTCCACTTTGCGTCCCAGGAATTTTTCCACCGGCTGGAGAAGCCAGCGTGTATTGAATGCCACTCCTTCCATGATCGCCCTGATGATATCTTCCCGAGTGTTTTCCAAAGATAAGTTGAATAATGCTGACCGGACATAGCGGTCATCGATTGGAGCGCGTTCACCATAGATCCATGGTGCAAACATGACGCCATTGCTTCCAGGTGGAACTCGGGTCGCGATACGATCCATTACCTTGAAAACATCCGGTAATTGTTCCTCATGAAGAAGTTCATCTTTGTGATACAGAATATTATCCCGCAGGTAATTAAGTGTACCTCCGGCTGTTGTTTGCGTGGCGATCAGAAGGTGTTTTCCTGGGATTGCGCAGGGTACAGATGCCATGGCAGTGGTTATGTCTGTTTTCTTGTAAGGAACGTGTGCTGCCAGCCAGGAAGAAGTACCAATATATAAATGTGTGTCAAAATCGTTTACAGCACCTGATCCAATGGCTGCAGCTGTAACATCTATAGAACCGGCAACAACTTTAACGTTGCGATTTAATCCCAGGAGATCAGCAGCTTCACCGCTCAATTCTCCGATGATGCCATCACAAGGGATGAGATCAGGAAATTTCTCTTTATCAATTCCGCTGGCTCTCACCAATCCGGGATGGTAAGTGACGTTTTTTGTATCCCTGTTATCAGTCACCCATGAGGTTAATATTGAATCAGGTGTGGCTGTAAATTGACCAGTAAGCTTCAGGTTCATGTAGTCCAGAACATTTAAAAATTTATAAGTCCTCTCATAAATCTCAGGCTTACGATTCTTTATATAGAGCATATGTGCAGACGGATCCCCTCCCCTTAAACTTGGTGCTCCTCCTGTGAAATACATCCACCGCATCAGCTTGAAAAGTTGATATCCTTCGATGTTGATTGCGCCTTCTGTCAACTGTTTCAGATCATCAGCTCCCCGCATGTCCATCCAGGTCATCGCATTCATTAACGCATTGCCCTGTTTGTCAACCGCTACAGTTCCTTCTCCTTGAGTCGAACAGCATATGGCTGCAATATCCTCCACTGGAACTATTCCCTTCCCTATCAATAAAGCGGATGTTTTCAGGAATGCCTGCCACCAATCATCTGGTCGCTGTTCAGCAGATTCTGCACTCGGGATCAGCAGGTCGATACTCTCAAATTCCCACCCAGCCACTTTACCGGAAATGGAGATGAGTGCAGTCTTACACCCTGAGGTTCCCAGGTCAACTGCGAGGATATAAGGTTCTTTATTTGTCATAAAGCTCTCCTGGATGATGGAAGAAAATACTGGATGGATTAATTTATTTTATTGCTGCGTTATTGACTTCGGATCTTTCATCTGTGTGATGAGAAAAACACTCAGCACCAATAATCCTGCAGCCAGCAACAGGGAAGGCGAGAAAGAACCATCTGCAGTCCGCATGGCTTCCATGACATAAACAAATACAACTGCTGCCTGTCCGAACAATTGTACCAATCCATTGGAGGTTCCTTCAGGAGTTGGTTGAGTAATTTCGGCAGCATATTGCATCCCCACCGGGAAAGTGCTGACCAGGAAAAATCCCAACCAGAATGCCGACAACATCAACAACCAACTGCTGGTCGCAAAGGTGATACCAATTAATCCAGGAATTGCTAGAATAAACCCAATATATAGATACCTCTGTCGTTTTCGTTGTTTGTCCGATAATGAAGGCATGATGATTGCTCCAATTAACCCGCCAACAAGGAGAAGTGCACCAATAGTTCCTGCATCATTAGGTGTAAACCCGCGTGCCCGGATGATTCCTTCAACCCATGTGGTTACACCGTTGAATATTCCCAAACCGATGAAAGATATTGCCAGGAAGAACCAGAAGGCTTTGACTCTTATGGCATGTTTCAATCCATCCAACATGAGCGCACGAGTTTCCATTCCTTCCGGGCATGGAGGAGTGGGCGGTTTCTCCCTGGTTAATAGGACGAATAGAACTGATGAAAATGCTGCTATACCCCCATATATTAATTGGATGGTTGGGATCGAATAACTTTCAAACAGGATGGGTGTCAGAACCATTCCAATTGCTGTTCCCAGGATACTCGCCAGTGTAACCATGCCAACCGCTGTAGCCCTTTCGCTTATGCCAAACCATTTTGCAGGTACCGTCGTCCATGAATTCAATAGAAATGGTTGTGATATGGCAATTCCGATAGTTGACCATAAAACAAGCGTGTAATTCTCGCCTGCCAATCCTCTCAGGACCCCGAACACTCCCATCAGGACGGCTCCCAATCCAACCGCCTTATGGAATCCCCATGTGTCTATCATCCATGAGATAGGTATGGAAAGAGGTATGAATGCGATCATGAATATCATCGAAAGGAAGCCGATCTGTAAGTCTGTAACTCCGTAATAACTTGCAGCTGGACCTGTGATGGGTGCAAAAGCGATCCATAGCATCTGAATCGTAATATTAATGAACATAAATACTCCAAGCACCACCCACCGGTACTTGTAAACTTTATAGCTTGGGTCGCTCATGTTTCACTCCTCGATGATCGGATCTATTTACTTTGAAAACCTGGGAAGGTTATATCAGGAATAACACGCAAGTAAGGAGACAGTTATACATTACTAATAAACTCAATTTGGAATTAAGGTAAATAGGACTTGTTGAAATCTGGAGATTGAATCCTTGACTGAATTGCTATATAATTATTGAAGCGCAACGCAAGAAAAACTGTATTAGTTTGCGCCTAGTATTGGTGGAGAAGTATCGAGATGGAAAACGGAAAAGTAAAGTGGTTCAACAGAACAAAAGGATTTGGTTTTATCGAACGCGAAACAGGGGCGGATGTATTCGTGCATTTCAGTGCGATCCAGGCTGAGGGTTTCAAGGTTCTGGATGAAGGTGATGAGGTGGAGTTTGAGGTAGTCGAAGGGCCAAAAGGTCCCCAGGCTGCAAACGTTCGGAAACTTTAATTTCTAATTAAACACCAGAGTTTCTTTTTTTTGATCGGATTCGAGGTTTGATATCCGGGCTATATTTGCATTTCAGTACTAACCAATTCCATATCCTATGCAACCTTGGAGAGGTATTTACGTAATTAAAATTAAGTAGGAGTTTATTCTTAATGTTTGTAAGTAATATAAAATTTTTTTTTCTAATTATTTTTTTATGGGAGAATCATTATGACTGAAAAAAGAAATGTTGGCGCGTTGGTTGTTGGAGTAATTCTGATCAGTTTGGGTGCACTTTCATTGCTTGAGCGTTTGTTCAAAGGAACAAGTTTCTGGGGATGGGTGTGGCCGATCATGATCATGGGGTTCGGAGCCCTCTTCTTTGTAGGAATGTTCATTTTCGGGAAATCATTTTCATGGATGGCAATTCCTGGAAGCATCGTTACTACAAACGGCATAATGCTTTTTCTTCAAAACCTGACTGGTAGATGGGAAACCTGGTCGTATAGCTGGACGATTATTTTGATTTCTGTCGGTCTCGGAATCTTCATTATGGGTGCCTGGGAAGGAAATTTGTCCAGGAAAAAAGCAGGCCGAAAGGTGATGGAGATCGGATTGATCATGTTTGTCATCTTTGGAGCATTTTTTGAAATAATTTTTTCTTTCGGTGTTTCCGAAGGATGGCGAACTTTTATGTTCCCAATTGCCTTGCTTATCCTTGGATCTTATCTGGTTTTCAAGCAATTAGGTTTGAATACTCGCAAGGATAAAATTGAGCAGAACCAACCAGATGTGGTTGTCCCACCACCAAGTCCAGATGCTGAATAATTGCGAATTAATACGAAATGAATTATTGCAAAGCCTTAATTAATATTTTGAAGATTGGAGAAAGAAAATGAGAGATAGATCGTTATTTTGGCCATTTGTTATGATAGCTACAGGAATAGTGTGGCTGATGATCAATATGAACATGATCCCAGTTGAAAACCTTTGGGCGCTGACACATGCCTGGCCGTTCCTTCTTATTGCGCTTGGACTTGGATTGATCCTTCGAAGCTATTGGAGATTGGGGGGTAGGTTGGCATCGCTTTTGATCGTGATAGCAGCAGTCCTGGCGATATACTTCGCCCCTCAATTGGGTTGGACAACGCCCCAGGATTGGAATTTAAACCTATCTGGTATCGGATCAGATTTCAATGGGGGGATCCCGGGTTCAGGTGTTATCAAAGTTGAAGAACGTGCGGTATCACATTTTTCAGGAATTGATATCCGCTATCCCGCAGTCGTTATGATACAGTCTGGAAATGAAGGCACCGTTCAGATTGAAGCAGATGATAATTTGCTGCCTCAATTAACTACAAAGGTTCAAAACGGGATCCTCATATTTGATAATTCAGTCAATTCGTGGCAGAATCGGGTTGATCCCTCTGATCGAATTCTGGTTACCATCACTGTAACAGAATTGTCATCTCTTAACTTCCCATCTGCCGGGCAGATAACCTTGAACGGAATCAATTCTCCAAAGTTGGAATTGATAGCTGCAGGAGCAGGAAGTATCGCCCTCCAGAATGCCGAAGTGGGGGACCTGGTGGTCAGGTTAAGTGGTGCTGGTAGTATTGATGCTGATGGCAGCGGTGATTTTCTGGATATTATCATCAGTGGAGCCGGCAGCTTTAATGGTGGGGATTACAAGGTTGACAGTGCAACTGCAAGGATTAGTGGCGTGGGTAGTGCAACAATTTGGGTGATATCAAACCTGACTGCCAACATAAGCGGTGTTGGTTCGATTCATTATTTCGGCACCCCGTTAGTCCAGCAAAATATAAGTGGTCTGGGAAATGTAAATTCATACGGTACTAAATAAGTTCTTTAAATCAAAATTTCTTTTTCAGAAAGTCGCTGATAAAGCGACTTTCTTTCATTAATGGGGTTCTCAATTTTAATAAGGATCAGATGAATTTATTGTGGAGGTTCCTGAAATGAAGAAATCAACTTTTGCTATTGTCTCCTTTGGAATCATATTCTTGCTTTTCTTTCAGATGGGGGGAACTTTGGTTTCGTCGATCTACACCCTTGATTTGCTTAACACTTCTCTGGACGCAAAAGCCCTGGGAGTTTTGTTTTTCTTCTTCCCGGTAATATTCTTTATATTTAATAAACAGGCTCCAGGGTGGTTGAGCTGGGTCTTCGTGGGAGGATTATTCCTATCGAGGGGAGTTTTGGCAGATCTTAACACGAATGACAGAATGTTGGTGTCTGGTATTGGCACTGCCCTGAGTCTTGGTTTGTTCCCTTTCCTGCTGAAGCCTACGAAATTAGCAGGGAGATCAGGAATAACAGGTTTTGAAGCTTCATTGGGCCTGGCTCTGGCTATGGCATTTTCAATAATGCTTCGCAGTCTACGTTCCGGGTTTGATTATTCGTTAACTTCGAATGGATCGTGGATGGGATGGATTTTGGGATGTTTTCTGGTCATATCCATGATTGGATTGGAGAGAACCAGGAACGTAATCGAACAACCTCATGAATATGCCAGGGGAAAGATCCCTGGGGTGACCTCATCCATACTTGGGATATTCATGGTTTTATCATTGGTGTATTTTGTTTTTTCAGCACCCGGAATCCTGGCACGCTGGACGGAAGGAAATTACATAATCATCGTGTTGTTGGTTATTATCCTGTCCATGGGGTGGTTCATATCGCGAATGATGTTTGCAGACAGTTACGAAAGAATTTCCAGGAGATTCGTCATCAGTTGGAACATTCTTTTCTCAGTATCATTGGTGAGTACGATACTTGTCTATCAAGTCAGTTTTCCTGGCACCATAGTTTCTCAGCCGGTAATAGTCGGCGCACCCTCAATCTGGCAGCAGATCCCATTGTATGTCATGATCTTTCTGCTTCCAATTATTTTCCTTGATTTGGAGTACTTCTGGAACAAACTGAGTGATACCAATCCATCACCGCGGCAGTTGGCTCCAGGTTTTTTGCTTGGTGTTTTAACATTGGTTGTTTTGGTTTTCATGAACATTTTTACGAATGTATGGGGTTATGTTGAACCAGTAAGTCCTTTCTTTAGAAATAAATTCTACCTGCCATTCTTGATCATAACCTTCATACTTTGTCTTGCTGTCATGATAATGAAGGAAGGGAACAACCGGCTGGAAGGGTCTCAAAGGCATAAATTTCCGATTTTATTGAGTTTGCTGTCCCTTTTTATTATTTTATTGACGGCAGGAGGTTTATTTTTTCGGCCGATCCATCCAGAGAATGTTGCCAAAGCTAATTCTTTTAAGGTGATGACATATAACATTCAACAGGGGAATGACAATGCCGGGGAACAATCCTATTTACGCCAATTGGCAATCATTCAACAGGTGTCCCCAGACATACTTGTCCTTCAAGAAAGCGACTCGACTCGAATTTCGCTAAACAATATTGACCTGGTGAGATTCTTTGCTGATCAACTTGGTTTCTATTCTTATTACGGACCAAAAACAATTGCCGGCAGTTATGGGACCGCCATCCTTTCACGTTTCCCATTAATGAATACTCAGACGATCTTTACATTCAGTGATCAGGATGAAAATGGTACCGCTTATGCCCAGGTTCAGGTGGGGAAAATGATTTTTAATATTTACAATGTGCATCCTGAAGGTTCAGATGCAGCAAAGGAAGCCTTTGCCAAGATGTTGTTGGAGCAAACTATGGGGCAGAAGAATGTGATCATCATGGGTGATTTCAATTTACGACAAAATGAAGATGCATATAAAATGATCGATGCAGTCTTTACAAATGCATGGATCAATATCTATCCAAGCGGAATCAGTTCAGATGGAGTGGATATGTCAGGAAGGAACAGGATCGATCATATCTTCATTTCAAGCGATTTATCCGTCAGAAACCCGGTTTATATTCTCCCCCCGGAATCTGCCACAGACCATCCAGTCCATTGGGCTGAGATCTATTGGCAGAATTGATAATATTAAGACGGTTTATCTTGGAAAATCATATTCGCATGATCTCGCCTGACCAGTTTGGAAGAGGGATACAAACAAAAGCATATCTGGCAATTGATTAATAAAAAGACGATCGGCGAAGTGATTCATTGATGCCGATCATTTGTTTTTTAATTGCTTATCAGGATTTACTTGTCAGAAGTGTTCTTTTCAGATTTTTCAGGTTTTGTGGGTGTAGTTTTCGATTCGGTTGTGGTTTTCTCAACATCATCATGGTTTGATTGCGCTGCTGGAGCCTGTCCTGATGGGGAGTGGTGGTCAGTGGCGTAAAAACCAGAGCCTTTAAATACAATTCCAACCGGTGTGTAAACTTTCCGAAGGCTTTTCTTGCTGCATTCAGGGCAGCGGGTCAGCGGTTGATCCGAAAAACTTTGTTGTCTCTCGAATTGAATTCCGCAGTTTTCACATTTATAGGTATATATGGGCATGGATCGAACCTCAAATCTCCAATCAAATTAGCGTATGAATTATAGTTTACTCGCCCATCTAATACAAGAGATGTTTGGGGGATTATACAAAGTTCTAATATTGGAAAATTTGATCTTAATATGGTTGAAATCTCCTTGCAGTTCATTAGAACCCATGATATAATAGAACAAATATTCTAATTACAAATAAAAGGAATTCTCAATGGAACATCAGAGCAAGTTGGTTCATTGAATGGATATTACCTCTTCTCGATATCCACCTTCTCGGGTATATTCAGCAGTCTTGTCTGGTAGGGATAGGCTGTTAAGAAAATCTTTTCAATTCCGTAAAGTAATCGAGATAGGTCGACCGTTGAATTACGGCCTTGTTCTATTACCACCCAGGAAATTCTTTGAGAAATTATTAGCATGGTTTAACCAGGTTGGATACGATGCATTATTTTTTGCTTAAACCCCAACAATAACGGAAATGGAGATTGATATGAATTTTGGAATGATGTGGTTTGACAATGATCCAAAGACAGGTTTATCCGCTAAAATTACACGGGCAGCTGAATACTATCAGGCAAAATATGGTAAAGTTCCCACCTTGTGTTTGATCAACCCGAAATCGATGACAGAAAATATTTCTGAAAGTGGAAAGATTTCCATTCGAACGCTGGATTTGGTCCTTCCCGGCCACCTATGGATAGGGCAGGAAGAATAAGAGACCTGGTGTTATCCAATAGCAACAACCAATGCTATCGCTAGTTCCTTTGTATGGCTTAAACTGACTGACCAGGTTACCAGGTTCAGTGACTCAGCCAGGACACTTGCTTCACCATGAAGATTGATTACAGGTTGATCATCACTATTCTTGGTGATTTCCAGGTCATGCCATGAGACTATCCCGATTCCGGTCCCAAGCGCTTTTGAAACAGCTTCCTTGGCTGCAAATCTTGCTGCCAGTGATTCCGTTTTGCCTCCGCAGTCTAACAATTCCAGATCAGTGAAAATGCGTTTCAGGAATTTATCACCCTGGCGCTCGATAGTGTCTTCAAATCGCTTGATCTCGATGATATCAACTCCCGTCGAAAGAACTGATCTCATGAGTTTCTCCTAGGAACCAGCGATCGAAATGGCCAAACGATCTGGATCCAGGTATTTCCGGGATGCATCATTAACTTCATCAATACTTACATTTTGAACATTCGCAGGGTAAAGTCTGTAATAATCCAATCCCAGGTTGAATCTCTCTATATTCAAGATAGCTCCGCATACACCGGCATTTGACTCCAATGATATCGGTAACCTGCCAATGAAATTCGCCTGGCTGTCTGCCAGTTCCTCTTCGGATACACCAGATTCCACAAATCTGGTGATCTCTTCTTTGATCAGATCAATTGCTTTTTGAACATTCGCAGGGTTTACTCCTGCACTCACTTCCCATGAACCGGGTCCTTCTCCTGATTTTAAGGAGCTATAGGCGTAATAAGCTAGTCCGGATTTTTCACGAACAACATCCCCTATTCTCCCCATCATTCCAAACTGACCCAGGATCGAATTTCCTAGAGAAGCTGCCAGGTATTCCGGGTCATTTCGCTTCGGTCCATTTGAACCTACCATGAGATCGCTTTGGAATTTTCCTTCTATTTTTGTTTGCCTGGTGATGCTCTCTTTGAGCGGTTTGTAGGGAGGAAGTTCAGGGCTTACAGCCTGTCCCTTGTTCTCCCATTCACCAAGAATGTCCGATACAAGTTTCTTGGCATCTTCAGGTTTAACTGCGCCAACGATCGAAATAACCATACCATCAGGACCATAACCAACTTGGTGGAAATTAATTAAGTGCTGCCTAGTGATCGCCTTGATAGTTTCCGGGTATCCGTCTTCCGGCCTGCTGTATGGATGCCCATTAAAGAGGATCTGGTCAAATGTCAGGGCAGCCATTTCTCTTGTATCCTGGTTTCTCATTGCCAGGCCAGTTAAAAATTGGGCTCGCAGGTTTTCAATTTGATCAGGTTCAAAACTTGGCGTACACAGGCTATCAGACAGGATATCCATAAGCAGTGGGAGATCCTCAGCCAGGCACCTGCCTGAAAACCGACATGTGTGAATACCGGCACTGATTCCCAGGTTTGCACCGCATGATTCAAGGGCGTTATGGATATCCTGGAAATTCTGTTTTGTCGTTCCCCTTGTTAACATCATGGCGGTAAAGTTAGCCAAACCCATTAGCTCGTCAGTATCATGTAGACTACCCGCTGAGAGATATCCGGATAAATAAACAGAAGGACTGTTGAAGTTTTCCCTGGACAGAAAAGTGATGCCATTAGGAAGTACTTCACGGAAAATATCCTCCTTTCCGGGAAAGGCGTGTTTATTATTTATTAATTTTTTCATATTCACACCTCTCCATCAGGTATATATTTTCCAATTAATCGTTTTTGGGGGATCAACCATGTTTGAGCCACTCGCTGAACATCCTCTGGAGTTACCTCAACCAGGTTTTCGAGGTATTTTTCAAACCATTGATAATCAGCGAACATCTCTGAAAAACCAAGCCAGGCTGCCTGGTGGGAGATATTTTCGGTACCATATGCAAAAATGGCTCGGGCTTGTTTTATGGCTCGTTGGATCTCCGCTTCAGTGATCGGCTCCTGTTGGATTTTTAAAATCTCATTGTCAAATGCTGATAAGGCTTCTTCAATATTGTTCTCTGTGGATAGGGTTATTTCTGTCGTGTAGAGATAAGGATCCAGAGTGATCTGACCGCTCCCGAAAATACCTACTGCCAGGTTTTTTTCAACGAGAGCTCTGTATAGGCGGGATGTCTTGTTGGAAATGCCGCCTCCACCAAAAACGCTCGGATTGCTTGGACCACTTAATAAACTGTCTAAAACCATGAAAGGGAAAAGGTCCGGATTTGTAGCAGATGGGAACCGGTATGCTATCTCGATGAATGTAGTTTCACCAGGTCCATGAACATCCAGCAGGTGTTCTCCAGTGGGTTCTGGTTCTGGTCTTTTTAGCCTGGATATTGGTTCACCTGCAGGAATGGTTCCAAATAATTCCGAAATTCGAGCAAGTATAGTCTGGCAGTCAAAGTCGCCAGCCAATGCGAGAACCGCATTGTTTGGAGAATAATTTTTGCGATAATGGTTGTAAAGGTCATCCCTGGAAATTGTTTTGAGATCTGCCTTGTCGCCAATGACCTGGTGGTGGTAGGGATGAACGGAAAAAGCAGCAGATTGAACAGCTTCGTTCAGTAGAAAAATTGGTTCGTTTTCACTGCCTTCCCTCTCAGAAATGATCACGGTTCTTTCTGAAGCAACTTCTTCAGCATCATAAATACTGTTGACCATCCGATCTGCTTCGAGCGATAATGCCAGGTCGATTTTGGAGGCAGGCATAGTTTCCAAAAATGTTGTCCAATCCAGGTATGTGAATGCGTTCCACATTCCTCCTTCCCGTGATATGGCTTTGTCCAGGACATTGGATGGGTAAGTGGGAGTTCCTTTGAATTGCATGTGCTCCACCCAATGAGAGATTCCGGTTAATCCGGTTGGTTCATCTTTTGAACCAACACGGTACCAGATCCATGAGCTGATCAGGGGAGCTGTATGGATCTCTTTAAGAAGGATTGATAATCCATTTGGCAGTGAGGTCTTTAATGTTGAATCTTTCATTTTATCTCCGAAAGAGGATATTTAGAGTTTCCATGACCAGCATCATAAATTACACGAATATACAAGCAGGAAGATCAATCTCTCCATTTCAAAGTATTTGTTTAATTGCAGATATTCAAGATAAGAAAACTTGTGCGAACTATTTACTTTTATGAAATCATAGTATAGAGTTCATTTCCTGGCGAGGAAGGGATTGTTAATTTTCCCATATCCAATTAATAAGAGGATAATAATTCTCTGAATATTAATTATAATAGTGTTTCTTTGGGTGGTTTCACCAGTTTGGAAAAGAAATATTGTGTGAAAAATATCACTAAACATGATATCATAAATTGAAATATTCATTCAAGGGATAAAATCCTTATTATGAAATGTACTTCTTTGAGGAGGATGAAACGGTAATGGAAAAGCACATGGTAGCAGTTGTTGGCGCAGGACCAGCTGGGTTATTTGCATCAAGGTATCTGGCGTCTAACGGGATTCGGGTGGCATTATTTAATCGTGATATCAAACCAGGTGGTCTTGCTGAATATGGTATCTATCCAGACAAGATCAAAATGAAAACCGGACTGCGTAAGCAATTTTCTCAAATTATGGAACTCCCCAATATAGAATATTTTGGAAATGTTAAAGTTAGCAGTGGTGGACCAATGTTTTTGTCTGACTTGATTAAATTGGGTTTTCAATCCATCCTGGTAACAACAGGTGCCCAGGGAACCAAATGGTTGAATTTACCAGGAGAATACCTACCGGGAGTGTACCATGCCAAAGACGTGGTATTTCACTATAATTTGCTTCCCCCATACAGCGATCGTCGTTATCTTATAGGCCCTAAAGTTGCCCTGGTTGGTGCCGGGAACGTGATGATGGATATCGCTCGTTACCTGATTCGTGATAAAAAAGTCGAGAAGGTAACAGTGGTGGTCAGGAGGGGACCCGGAGAGATAAAATTCACCCGCCAGGAATTGGAGAATGTGGTAACCAATCTGGATTTTGAAAAATTGGATGCTGAAATAAACAGAGTTGCTCCTATCATTAATGCGGTAGGGCAGGATGTTGAAGAAGCCAGGCAGTCATTTAAAGATGGTCTGGCAAAAGCATTGGAACCTGTTTCTTCAACCATCCTGGAATTTAATTTCTTATCCTCCCCCACAAGAATTATTGGGGACTGGACAAAAGGATCAACAGCATTGGAAGTTGAAGATAACACTTTGGTTGCGGTTGATGGTAGGATAAAACCAAAAAGCCTGGGCACAAAAAGATTGATACCGGCTGATACAGTTATTTTTGCCATTGGAGATACCATTGATAAGGAATTTCCCTTACCGATTGAATGGGATTCCTATGCTGCCAATCCCGATCCATCTTATCCAATTGAAGGGGTCTCCTATGAAGCATTTGATCCAGACACAAAAACAGCGATCAAATCAGTTTTTCTTGCAGGATGGGCAAGGTTGGCTAGTACTGGTTTGGTAGGGGTGGCCAGGAAAGATGGAGAAAATGCAGCTCGGGCAATTCTTCAATACTTGGAAACTGTACCAGTAATCGAAAACCTGGAAGAAAAATATGGAGATTTCCGAAAATGGGTAAATGATAATCTGCACCAGGTTATCACCAAGGAAGACCTGCTTAAGATCGAATCGGTTGAACAGGAAAAACAACGATCTCTCGATCTTAAGGATTTTAAATTTGAAACCAATGATGAAATGTTGATTATTGCCGGCAAATGATCAAACCACCAACATATCAATGTTGTGTGTAACTTGAGATGGATTGATAATTGATTTTTTGACGAAGAGATCCCAGCAAGGCTGGGATCTCTTCATATGGATGAATTGGATTAAACGGATATATATTCCCGAAGACTGTGCTCAACTGCATAAGCAGCAGCCTCGGCTCGATTGCTTACCCCCAGTTTCGATAGTATGCTGCTGACATAATTTCTTACAGTCCCTTCACCGAGGAAAAGTGCCTTGGCAATTTCCCGATTAGTTTTTCCTTCGGAAACCAGCAGCAGAACATGCTTTTCCTGTTGGCTTAGGTGTGCAAACGCGGATGCTTCTTCTTCTTTAACAGCACGCCGTACTTCCTGGAATACTCGTTGGGTTACTGCAGGGTCAAGCAGGGCTTCCCCTCTGCTTACAGCTTCCAGCGCGTGAATTAAATCTTCACCGCCAATTTGCTTCAACACATAACCAGATGCTCCGGCACGGATTGCGGAAAACAGCATCTCATCTTCAGCGTAAGAAGTTAACATGATCACTTTTGTACTTGGATACCGACGGGTGATCTCTTCACATGCTTCTATACCTGAGGTGCCCGGAAGACGCACATCCATGACTACCACGTCTGGTTGTAAATTTGATACAACTTCAATGGCTTCGCGCGAGGATCCTGCCTCTCCAACCACTTCAAATAATGGATGTCGATCCAATAGGGCTTTTAGACCTAACCGAACAACTTCGTGATCATCTACAAGAACTATTCTATATTTTGTCATAATTATCCTGTTTTTGCATTTTAGGATTTTATCATGGTATTTGCTTTTACCCTATATCAGGATCCTGCTGACAATTCATCTCTTTCGCGTCTGAAATCCACAAAACGATAGCCCACGCCCCTTTCTGTAAGGATATATTGTGGATTTGAAGGATCTTTCTCCAGTTTTTGCCTCAAATAATTTATATATAATCGGACATAATGCGGTTCATCCCGATATTCGTATCCCCAGACTTTGGCTAATAACTGATCGTGCGATATCACCCAACCAGCATTCTGGACAAGATGGAATAGAAGTCGATATTCAGTCGGTCGCAATTTAATGATCTTACCTTCCAACCAGACTTCATGCCTGTCAAAATCAAATTTCAACCTGTCATCAACTTCGATCAGACCGTGCATACTGCCTGTGGCACCTTCGGTTCTTCGCAATACTGCTTTCACCCGGCTTACAAGCTCGCGGGGACTGAAGGGTTTGGTTATGTAATCATCTGCCCCTAATTCCAACCCGCGAACCCGGTCATTCTCTTCCCCTTTGGCAGTTAACATGATAACCGGCACATTATTGATTTCCCGAACCATTTGTAAAACCTCAAAACCATCCAAGTCAGGCATCATGACATCCAGAAGAATAATATCAGGAGTCGAATCACGCAATCGTTCAAGAGCTTGCTTCCCATTGAATGCCTCGATGACGATATAACCATCATGCTCAAGGTTTAATCGTATGAACCGAACCATTCTTTCTTCGTCATCGACAACCAGAATTTTCCTTCGTTTTTGGCTTTCATTATTCATGGCTTAATCCTTGACAAAACTTATAATTTCTTCTTCTATCTCACTTGGGATGATCTCAATAAAAGTTATTCGGGCTACCGGTATTAGAATGGTCACAACCCTTGAGTCCAGGTAATGAATATCTTTTCCATCTTTTCGCCTGGGATTATTCACCCACACCATGGTATCGGTCTTACCTGGGAGTTCATCCACATCTCCGACAATTGGATCTTCATTAACGACATGTATCAATAGAGTTTGTGTCATTGGTTTCGTTCCTTGATTTATCAACTAGAACATGGATACAACAATTATACATGCACAACCCTGAGCTTTCAGGGAAAAAACCCGGTTAATTATTTTTGTGAAGAATTAATTGGAAATACAATTTTCCCAATGTGAGTATATCCCCATGACGAAAAGGAGTATCCAAATTATCAATCAAACGCGATCCATTCAAGAATGTGCCATTTGCTGAACCAAGATCGGATACAACCTTCTTGCCATTATTATTCTTGAGAACACAGTGTAAACGAGAGATACCATTCTTTAACGCGTCAAACCTGGAAAGATCGATATCGGGAAGAATGGCATGGTCATCGCTATACCTGCCGATGGTAATTTCATTCTTGTTTGGGAGAGGAAATATCTCCTCATTTTCCATGTTATACAGGGAAACCCAGGTTTTTTCCTTATCGACAGAAGTCCTGTTCAGAAGTGAAGGGTTTGGAGATTTATGATAATTTCTCTTTCCCTTGTAACGGATTAATTCAGGAACAAGTTGGACTCCACAGTTAGCACAGAAAACAGATCCTACCATTTGTTTTTTGCCGCAAACAGAACAGTTGATCATGAAATCTAACCTTTGCCAGGAGGATTGATTAATGCTTTCGTTCCATACTTGATTTTCTTTTCCCCTTCTGGAGTTAATGCATGGGTAGCCTGTATTGAAACAACTTCTGATTGGATAATTTGATATAAATACTCATCCCCTTTCTGAAGGGCATGTGTTGCTACTTTCTGTAAATGCCCGATGGCTGATTTATATTTTCCTGATGCCGCTTCTTTCCGCGCTTGTTCCTGCATCCGGTAAAATGTCAGTTCAGAAATGGCACTGATGATTTCCTTTGGTGGAGATTTGATTTCATTTTTCGAAGCAAGAACAGGCAAATTTATTTTTAATTCAATTACTTGCGGAAGAGGATCTTTGGTATTATGAAAGATATTGAAATTCCCATCTAATAATTCAACTAAGGATGAACTAGCTGGGGTAGTTACCTGAAATTCCAGAAGGATCGATAGATCGTATGAATCAATTAATGGTCCCAGCACAATGGGATCTTTATTTTGAATTAATCCAGGCTCAGGTTGTATTCGTAAAGCGCAGTTAATTTTTGTTGAAGGCAGATTCTTGAATGATAAGGTGGTATTTTGACACCAAAAGTGACTGATCTGTTCAAACCTCGTCATAAGTCTTTCTGAAATTTCTTCGGGATTGGATGCAAAGTAACAATTACCTCCCGTTGTACTAGTCAGTGTATCCATGAAAACATCATTCCAATCCGATCCTATCCCGATTCCGCTGATTCCGATTCCTCGCTTGGAAGCTTTTAAAGCCAGCTCAAGGCACTTATCTTCATCTCCATAAGTTTGCCCATCAGTTATTAGGATGATGTGGTTGATGCCATTGGGATCAAAATTATGGTTGATTTCAGAATAACCGCTGTAAAGACCGTTATATATTTCAGTTCCCCCGGATGGAAGTAAATTATAGATCCGAGATTCTATTATCGAAAGATCTTCAAATCCCTTGCCACCAGTGATGATCTCAGCATCATCGTTGAAAGCGATCATCGAAAAAGAATCTTGTGGTCTCAATCGTTTGATCAATTTGATGACTGATGCCTTTGCTTGGTCTAATTTTCTTCCTTTCATGGATGAGGAATGATCGATCACCAGGGAGAGGTTCAACGGAATAACGGTTTCAGTTGATTTGACATTTTCTGGAGAGGTGAGTTTTAAGAGGACATAAACTAATTGCGGTTCATCCAGTTGGATGAGAAACTCTCGACTGTAAATGAGTTCCAACGAAAAAGGAAATTCAGGTTCCGTTAACGGAGGAAGACTCTCATCGTATTGTTTCCGCTTTTTGTGATCAGATAAGATTTCGTATGCTTCCTGAGCAGAAATAAAATACTCAGTATCTCCTGGCAAGGTATTAAGATCAGGATGGTATTGTCGGGCAGCCTGGAAATAGGCGCGCCGAATTTCTTCTTGTGAAGCTGTTCTTGGAATACCAAGAATGGAATAGTAATCGTAGTTATTCACATTATTGAGTTAATTGAACCAGGATAACGCTGATATTATCTGGTCCACCAGCGTCATTTGCAGCTTTTACGAGTTCCTGGCAGGCAGTTTGCAAAGACTTGGCAGCGTTAACTATTTTGTATATTTCTTTATCTGTAATGACACCCCATAATCCATCACTGCAGATCAGAAGATATCCAGGATTAGGAATTGATTCAGTGAAAATATCAACTTCGAGCGATTCGCTAATTCCAAGTGAACGGTAAAGGACATTTCTTTGGGGGTGGTTTATTGCATCATCACCAGAGATTTGTCCAAGCTCTTCAAGACGCCGGGCAACGGAATGATCTCTGGTAATGGCGGTGATGCGACCGCCAGGTTGGAGAGTATATGCTCGGCTATCACCAATGTGTGCGACCGTCATCTGCTGATCCAAACATAGCAAAGCTGTTAATGTGGTTCCACTACCAGGTGATATTTTATTGATTGCATTTTGAGCTTCTACTACCGATTCTTGCATGATTTCCTGTAATGGTTCATCCAATGTCTTTGCAGTATTGGCGATGACAGGGTGTAGTTTCTTGATTATGGATCCTGCAACTGTTCTGACGGCGATGTCACTGGCTATTTCACCGTGATGATGACCTCCCATGCCATCAGCAATAATGAAAATTCCCATTGGTGAATTCCAGGTACTATTTCCGATCGTTACAGAGAGAGTGAAAAGGCTATCTTCATTATGATCCCTCTTTATTCCTACAGATTGACACGTTCCGATCAGAAATTGTTTGGGTTCAATTTTAGATGATTTTCCTTCGAAATAAGGATTTGGCAATTCCAAAAGAGGTGCTGTCGAGATTTCTTTAAGATTGGATGGTGCAGGTTGGTCTTTATTCTTTCGCCATAAGCTTCCGAAAAATTTTTTCACAAGGTCCTTCTTTTAATGTTCCATCATACCCCAATTGCATACAGGATATGGTTCGTTGATCCGAAATATAAGATGTCATCAAAAACAGTTGGAGCACTCGTGATCGCTCCATTGGTCTCAAACTTCCAACGCAATCTTCCGGTTCGATATTCTATACAATACAGCACTCCATTAGCCGTTCCACAATAAAGAGAATCCCTATGGATCGTTGGGGAGCCGCTCACCTGGTGGTTTGCTTTGAAATTCCATACTTCCTTTGATGTCTTGGTATCGATGGCATAAATTACTCCATCTGCTGAACCGGTGAAAATGATGTTCTCAGCGGTGCAAGGAGAAACTACGGAACCTTTACCCATTCGAAAACGCCAGATTACCCAACCTCCCTTTGCATCCAGGGCATAAAAACTGGAATCGTGCGATCCAAAGAAAACCATACCTTCGTTAACCGTTGGAGACGAAGTAATAGCCTGTTTGGTTTTGAATTTCCATTTCAAATTTCCCCCAAAATCGATGGAGAAGAACTCTCCATTCTCTGCGCCGAAAAGAACGGTTTCCATGTAGATATAGGGAGTTGATCTTATTGGTGCAGAAGCCTCAAAGTCCCAGGATGCTCTTCCGGTTAAAATATTTATTGCATGAAGATGACGATCATCTGATCCCACGAATACATGTCCTTCAGCTATGCGGGGTGATGAACGAAAACGACCATTTGCATAGTAGATCCAATTTACTTTACCAGAGCGGGTATTTATTGAATGCAACCGTTCATCCTCAGAACTGACAAAGATATTTCCATCGAAAGCTTCAGGTTTTGTTACGATTTTTCCATCTGTGGCATATTTCCATACAAAAGAACCATCAGCAGAATTCAAGGAATATAAGTTATTATCACACGCCCCCACATAAATATTTCCTTCATAATAGGTTGGGGCACCCCTGATCTCGTCTTCGCATTGGAATGTCCACAATGGTTTGATGCCCCCTTTCTTAACTACTGTCGGTCCTTTCTCGTAATTTCCAAGGGTCCCCGTTTTCCTGGCGGCAGCGATCAATGCTTCCTGCATTGAATCAATCGATTCAAATCGATCACTGGGGTTATATTGCAGGGATATATTGATCACTTCAACCAATTCTGGCGATACGGTGGGATTGATACTTTCTATGGGTCTATCGCCAAATGAAAATGGTGGTTCCATGCGGGGATCTCTTTTTGTGAGCAAATGGTGAAGAGTGGCACCAAGTGAATAAATATCTGCGGAATGACTAGTTTCACCACGATATTGTTCAGGAGGTGAATATCCTTCGGTACCAATCATTGTCCCTTTTTCACCTGCTTGGAAATGCTTTGCAATTCCAAAATCCACCAGGACAACATGGTTTTCTTTCGTTATCATCACGTTGGAAGGTTTCATATCTCGAAATATGATTGGTTCAGGTTTATGATCATGGAGATATTTCAATACGCTGCACAATTCGATTCCCCATGAAATTACCTGACTTTCGCTTATGAATCCTTCTGTTCCTGTAATGATAGATTCGAGATCCTCCCCGCTGATGAATTCAAGAACAAGGTAGGAACGATCCTCTTTTGTGAAATAATCATATATTCTTGGGATACCGGAATGAGCGAGTGTAGCCAGGATGTTTGCCTCCCGTTCGAAATTATTAATGGCAGTTTTACGAATGGATGCATCTGGAGATAGGTTTAGCATTTCCTTTACAGCAACCAGTTTTGTTACATTCGTAAAATGAAGATCTCTGGCTCGATAAACAGAACCCATTCCACCAACTCCAACCACACCCAGAATGAGATAACGATCCCCTAATGTCAGACCAGTAGGTAATTGATACTTTTTGACATTTTTTGGTTCCGCCGGTTCTTCAGAATTTATATGCAGCGTTTCCAGTTCGTCCTCCTGTAATTTACCTATTCATTATATCCATCTAAAAAATGAAAAGCAAACGCCTGAATGAATCCAAATACTGATGGTAGTAAAAAGAAGAAGATACCCAGGAATGAATAATTCCGTTTTGATTTATTAACTATTGCTAGAGTATACAATGAATGTACCTGTGTTCATGGTAGATTCTTTATTTGCGTTACCTGGAAACTCTTTATAATATCTCATTGGAAATCGATTATTAAGTCTTTTACTAAGTGGTTCTGAAAGAGGAAGAATGATGACTCATGAATTATCAGGTGTATATGCAGCGGCATTGACTCCATTAAAAAAGGATCTTTCTCCCGATGAGAAGATGATCCCAATATACCTGGATCATCTTGAAAATAATGGCTGTCATGGTGCTTTACTTCTTGGGACCACCGGGGAAGGTCCTTCATTTTCAAGGGCGGATAGAAGAAAAGTGATGGAAGCCGGAAAAGTTTACAAACAATCCCACCCACGATTCCAGATGCTTGTTGGAACTGGAACCTCCAGTTTGGATGAGACCACGGAATTGACCGAACTCGCTTTTTCGATGGGTTTTAATGGAGTTGTGGTTTTACCTCCCTATTATTATCGAAAATTGAGTGAACAATCCCTTTTTGAGTGGTATAGAGCTATCATTGAAAAGGCAGTTCCCGCAGATGGATATTTATTTGTTTACAATATTCCAGCTATGACAGGTATATCCTTCCCTCCAAATTTACTGGCAAATTTGAAAGAACGTTATCAGCACCAATTTGCAGGCATAAAAGATTCATCTTCAGATGAACATTATTGCCGGGAATTGGGAGATAGGTTTGGAAAAGAACTGCTGGTTCTAAATGGTAACGATAGATTATTTTCCATGGCATTAAATAATGAAGCTGGTGGTTGTATTACTGCTCTGGCTAATCTTTATTCGCAATTATTAAGAGAGATATGGGATGGATTCCAGAATTCCATTAATGTTGAATCGACTCAACGAAAACTCTCTTCATTAAGAACGCTGCTTGAGGCGTATGCTCCATATGCTGCCACATTAAAAGCCATGATGAATAAGATGTATGGGTATCCCATGTCTCCTGTAAAACCACCACTTGAGAATTTGAGCCATAACCAGGTGGTTGATATTTTTGATCAATTTAAAACAATTACACGATCATTTGAATGATCCCAAAATTTCCACATGATAAAATAATTAAATGCAATCAATCAGTTATTTAAAGAAAGTTCTATTACATGAGGTTGGCAAGGATTTTGATAATAGAGCTGTCTTTGGGGGGATCGTAAGGATATTGGATTCATGGATACCTGAGGCTCGGAACGAAAAATTGCCTGAAGCATTTATTGAATACGTTTCGACCTGCCTTCAGGGATATAACGAATCTGACCGGGATCAGCGTGAGACAACTTTGACTGAATTGATCTCACAAATTCAATTTTTTGAAAAACAAATTTCAACGTTAACTGATCAAAATGAGTCAGTAAGCAAACAAGAACCTGCTCCTTCAAAGCAGAAGGAAATTGAACCCACATTCGTTTCTTCGACTAAAAAAAGATCAGCAAGAAAATCCTCTCCACCCCGTTCAATAAGTCAGCCGGGAGCGAGAACAGAATCAACTCCGGTTGCGATGAATGCTTCCCTGACAGTGTTGCATGGCGTCGGACCTAAATATGCTTCGAATCTTGAGAAATTGGGATTATTCACTCTTGAGGATATGCTCTATTTTTTCCCCCGGCGTTATGACGATTACAGTAAATTAAAACCGATCAACCGTTTATGGTTTGGTGATGTAGTGACTGTGGTCGGAACAATTAAGAATGTGGCTGGTAGAAAAGTTCGATCCGGGAAGATGTCTGTTGTTGAAGTGATAATTGATGATGGAACCGGGGCATTGAGATTGACCTGGTTCAATCAGCCCTGGCTGGAAAACAGGTTCAGGAAAGGGAATACCATATCTGTTTCCGGTAGAGTAGAACAATATCTCGGTCGATTGGTGATGAATAATCCGGATTGGGACCCAGTTGAGATTGAAAGTCTGCACACGAATAGGATTGTGCCTGTTTATTCCCTCACATCCCAGATTACTCAAAAAAAATTACGGGAATTGATGGGGGAGGTTGTTTCATATTGGGTTCCAAGATTAACTGATCATATGCCGCCCTTCATTTTGGATGCGGCCGAATTGGTGGACTTGAATACCTCTCTTCTGCAGATCCATTTTCCTGATTCACAGGAACAATTAACCAAAGCCCGAACCCGCCTTGCGTTTGACGAAATATTCTTCCTTCAAATGGGTGTGTTTCGCCAGAAACGAAATTGGCAGGAACTGACCGCTCGCCGATATGAAGTGAGTAATGCATGGTTGGATAATTGGTTGCGGCGTTTACCGTTTTCCTTAACAGAAGCACAGAACCGAGCGGTAAAAGATATCCGCCTGGATCTGGTATCTGGGAAACCCATGAATCGTCTGCTGCAGGGTGATGTCGGTTCCGGAAAAACAGTGGTCGCTGCAGTAGCAGCAGCAATAATCTATAAGAATGATTCGCAGGTTGCCATCATGGCACCAACATCCATACTTGCTGAACAGCATTACAGGAATTTTTACGAAATGTGCACAGATACGGATGAAAGAGAAAATTTTCTCAAACCCGATCAGGTACGACTGCTGGTTAGCGATACCCCTGAAAAAGAAAAGCAGGCTATCCGCGAAGAACTAACCGAAGGCAACATAAAGATACTAATTGGCACACATGCTTTATTGGAAGATCCTGTTAATTTCAAAGATTTACAGCTTGCTGTGATCGATGAACAACATCGATTTGGAGTAAAACAGAGATCAGTGTTGAGATCAAAAGGGGATAACCCCCATCTCATGGTCATGACAGCCACACCTATTCCACGATCTCTGGCACTGACCATTTATGGCGACCTTGATATCTCGTTGATGGATGAGATGCCTCCTGGGAGGCAGGAAATCCAAACTTATGTTTTATTTCCTCGCGAGCGGGAACGAGCTTACTCAATGATCAGATCGCAGGCTGAAAATGGACACCAGGCATTTATCGTCTATCCTCTTGTGGAAGAAAGCGAGAAATCAGATTTAAAAGCAGCCACAACAGCATTTGAGCAACTACAGAAGGAAGTATTCCCCAACCTGAAACTGGGACTGGTTCATGGCCGCATGATTGCTGAAGAAAAAGATTCAGTAATGAAGGAATTTCGAAGTGGAAATTATGATATCCTAATATCAACAACCGTCATTGAAGTAGGTGTTGATATTCCAAATGCAACCATTATGTTGATCGAAGCCGCAAATCACTTTGGGCTTGCACAACTCCATCAATTAAGAGGTCGGGTGGGAAGAGGTGATGCACAATCGTATTGTCTCCTGATACCGGATGATGAGGATGCTGCAGAAAATGAACGTCTGACTGCCATGACAAAGTCCAATGATGGTTTTTATCTGGCAGAAGTTGATTTAAAATTAAGAGGTCCTGGCGATTTCCTTGGAACCCGTCAGTCCGGGTATGCAAATTTAAGATTGGCAAACCTTTCAGACGTAAAAATGATCGAAAAAGCAAGAAGATTTGCCCAGGAATTGATCGAGAAAGATGCAGACCTTAAATCACCAGAGCATCAAAACCTTGCAGTTGCCCTGGATAGGTTCTGGGGCACAAGAAAAGGAGATATAAGTTAACTATGGTACGCGCCTTATTTCCCGGAACGTTCGACCCGATCCATTTCGGACACATTAATATTGCAGAAAGAGCAGCACGGCTTTTTGATGAATTGGTAATTGCTGTGTACGATAAACCTCTCAAATCGCTACTTTTTCCTCCTGAAATACGGATATCTCTTGTCAGAGATACTTTTCAAGACCATTCCAAGATACGGGTGATTGGATATAGTGGATTGACAGTCCAACTCTGCCAACAGATTAATGCGCAGGTTATTGTAAGGGGACTGCGTGTATTTTCTGATTTTGAATTTGAATTCAGGATGGCATTGGCAAACCACCGACTGGCACCGGATATTGAAAGTATTGCTCTTATAACGGATGAAGAACATACTTTCCTTTCATCAACCACTGTACGGGAAATAGCTATGCTGGGTGGTGATGTATCCAGCATGGTTCCCACTAATGTTGAGGAAGCTTTGCTGCAGAGAGTTAGCCTGTTGGATGACCAGCAAAAGCCCGCTAACGCTCTGCGTGATTAGAATGTATAATGAAACAAGCGGCTGGAATTCTCATAGAGCCAATATTAATTCGAAAATTATTTAAGTTTAACGAATAGATAACGGAGGAACAATGGACATCCTTCATTTGGTTGATCGATTGGAAGAGCTCTTTAATCAGAGTCGGCCATTACCTTTCACTCATAATGTGATCGTTAATGAAGACCGAATGTTGGATATTATCGATCAGATGCGGATATCCATTCCTGATGAAGTAAAAAAAGCACAGCAGGTATTTTCGCAGAGAGATCGTGTACTCGCCCAGGCACAGGAAGAAGCGGGACGAAAACTTACACTGGCGCAAGAAAAAGCTGACCAATTAATGGAAAAGGATTTTATTGTTCAGGATGCTCAAAAACGGGCGACAGTGATCATAGAACAGGCTCAAATTGAGGCGGAAAACATAAGGGTGGGTGCAGATCAATACGCAATGGATAAACTTGCAGAGCTGGAAAGATCTATACAATCATTGATGAATCAAATTCGAAATGGAATGAGAGTCTTGGAAGAGAACCAAACTGCAATGCCCGGAAATAAAAATCCATAAATCTATAAAACCTACCAAAGAAAATGGAACTGCCTCAACGGCAGTTCCATTGATTTAATAATCATGTGGGTTGATTATTGTTTGGCAAGCCATTCCTCAGCAAGAATGGCATATATAAAAGTATCCTGCCATTCACCGTTAACATAATCATTCTTTTTGAAATGAGCCTCACGACGCATCCCAATCCTTTCCATTAATAACCAGGATCGTATATTGTCGCGACTTGTGCTGGCTGAGATACGATGGAGACCTAATTTGTCGAAGCCAAAAGTGAGTACCGATTTTGCAGCTTCGCTTGCAAACCCTTTTCCCTGGTAATTGTTTCCAAGCAGCCAGTTGATCGTACCGTGTAGATTTTCAGATTTCTTCGATAGCTCAATGCCAATATTTCCGATGACCTTGTTTTTATCTTTTCTTTCAACAACTAAATCATATCGTTTCTCTTTTTTATTTGGATCCAACATGCGCTTGGGATTCCAAAATTTTCTAACACCATCAGCGGTGGGCTGCCAGGCTAATGTACGAATCAGCCAAAAATCAGTTGTATTGGAATATTCAAGGATATCTTCCAGGTCGTTCTCTTGATAAAGCCGTATCAATAATCTACTTGTCTCAATGGGGAGAAACATGTCATTCCTATGGTTTGTTGTCCTTATTGGATTCTCGTTGATATGCCACACCACCCCAGATGACACCAATTAGAATGACGAGAACGATGATTAGTCCCACAACGATCACGCCAGTCGTATCACCGATCATGCTTGGATCAATTGTTGGTGTGGGAATGGGGAAGGTACTTTCAATTGAAGGTGATATTGTTGGTTCAAATAAATGAGATGTTGCTTGCTTGGCAGATACTACCGTGGACAGGCTTAGTAATGATAACAATACCATGATGATAATGGGTATGATCACTGATGGTTTCATGGAACTTTTCATATCGACGGCAAGTATAACATGAGGTAAAGCGAATAAAAAAATGAAGGGGGATAAATCAAGTTAATAGACCACCTCATGCAAAGTTGTTGAAAATAAGCATTATTTTGAATTCAGTTTTTCCAAATGTGTGTTCAATAAAGTCTGTTGAAATATAAGTAAATATGGAGATTGTTGGTTACTTAAATATTGTTTTTAGTCAGTGCATTCAAATTAAGATCGTACCTTATGATTTCTTTGAAAATTAAAAGAGCCTGGAAAGGCTCTTTTTTGATCTCTCGTTTTTCGATAGATCTTTTTCTCAGGCGGAGAGGGCGGGATTCGAACCCGCGAACCCTTTCGGGTTACACACATTCCAGGCGTGCGCGCTAGGCCAACTACGCGACCTCTCCTCTATAAATGGCGGCGAAATTATACCATGTGTCCAATTTTATTGAAAAACTGGAACTGGAGAACCAGCCATGGTTTGGAAATATTAAGTTTATTAAGCGAATTATTTAATGTGTCCCTTCTCTTGGTTCAAGTAAATTCCAGCGTCCAGCAGCCAGGTAAAGGATCTCAAGGATAAGATCCTCGTAAGCAATTCCATCTGCAGCAGCCTGGAGGCAAAGATCACTGTAGCCAGGAGTGAGCCCAGGTAGAGGATTGATCTCTATCAAACGGGGCTGACCCTCCGCATCAAGTCGGATATCAACCCTGGACACATCCAATGCCCCCAGGATGGTGTGTCCTCGTAAAGCAAGGTGATGTAATTTTTTATCAAGTTCAGGTTCAATATCAGCAGGGCAAAAATATTCTGGTGCGCCTTCTTCTCCAATAAGATGTGATTTTGCTGCATGGCTGTATATTCCTGGAGTGGTGGATTTCGAACTATCCAGTTCAAGAACCGGCAAGCGGTGAAAACCATCCTTGGCATACCATTCAGGATGCCGACTAAATAATGCCGCGTCAGGTCTCCCGAATTGTCCTACAGTAAATTCACGACCTGGAAGATAGGTTTCAACAAGAGCAGGTTGATTGTAGGATTGGATCACATATTCCACTCTTTCTCGCAATTCAGCTTCTGTTTCGACCTTGGCTTTTGTATCCACACCCATGCCTGTCCCTTCACGGGAAGGCTTCACGAAAAGGGGGAAGTGAAGCTCATGTCGCAATGGTTCATTACCAATGGTAAACTCCTGGAAAGGAGCGACAGGTAAATTTCTGTCCCTCCATATTCTTTTGGTCATATTTTTATCCAATGCGATGGCATTGGATAATACTCGTGAACCGGTATAAGGAATTTTGAACATCTCCAACAAAGCTGGGGTCTGCGCTTCACGGGCATCTCCTCCTAATCCTTCGGCAATATTGAAACAAATATCTGGAT
>DATEUN010000003.1:0-2496 GCA_035283125.1 Anaerolineales bacterium | reverse complement strand
ACGAGATAATATTAAGTCATTTTATCAGCCAGCGTTCAAATGTTCTCATCGGAACGCAAATGCTGGCAAAAGGATTGGATCTACCGATGGTGACATTGGTTGGGATCATCATGGCTGATGTTGGGTTGAATCTTCCTGATCCATTCGCAACGGAAAGAACGTTTCAGGTTCTCACTCAAGTGGCTGGAAGAGCTGGACGGTCAGAGAAAGGAGGTAAGGTGATCCTGCAGACTTTCCAACCTGACCATTACGCCATCCAGGCAGCTTCAAAACATGATTTTCATGAATTCTATGAAATGGAAATTCCTGAACGAAGAAAATTGGGCAATCCACCATTTAATCGTTTGGTTCGATTGGAGTTTAAACATCTGGATAATGCCAAAGCGGAATCCTCCACGCAAAGCATGGTCGATTACCTGTTTTCGAAAAAACAAAGGGAGGGAAGAATTGAGACAGAAATCTTAGGTCCTTTACCCTGTTTCTATCGCAAGATTAACAATCTATTTCGCTGGCAGGTGATCATTCGGGGTCCTGATCCGGTAACACTTTTACCGTCCAGGTTTCTGGAAGGATGGAAAGTTGAAGTGGATCCTCCCAACCTTCTTTGATCATAACAATAACCAATTGAACCAATTTATATAGATTTAATGATTATGTTTTATAGTTGATATCCAGCATTTTGCTGTTTCTTTTAGCAGATACTTAAAATAAAATCGGTTATCCAATTTACTTTATTAATAATTTAATCCATTAGATAGGGAGTTACCATGACTGACAGAAAAGAAGAATCCAGGGAAATTGAGAATAAAGAAAAGGAAAATTCCAAGAAAGAACCAGTTGATATTATCGTTGAATCTCACCATTCGGTAAGCATTGGAGGGACGAAAGTAGACTATACCGTAAATACCGGGATCATAATTCTTAAGGAAGAAAACAGCGACCGGGATAAAGAAGCGGAGGATGCAAAACCAAAAGCATCATTCTTCTTTGTCGCTTATACCAGGGACAAGGTCGAAGAAAAGAGCAGCCGTCCGATCACATTTGCATATAACGGTGGTCCTGGTTCATCATCAGTTTGGCTGCATCTTGGTATGGTCGGTCCTAGAAGAGTCTATATGTCCGATGAAGGATTCATGACTCAGCCGCCGTTCAAACTTGTTGATAATGAATATTCCCTTCTAGATGTGACAGACCTGGTTTTCATTGATCCTGTCAGCACGGGGTATAGCCGCCCTGTTGAAGGTCAAAAAGCTCGCGAATTTCATGGTTTCAAAAGGGATATTGAAACAGTCGGAGAGTTCATCCGTTTGTACACAACCAGAAACCAGCGCTGGACCTCTCCTAAATTCCTCCTGGGAGAAAGTTATGGAACGACCCGATCAGCTGGCTTATCTGGATACCTGCAGGACAGGTTTGGAATGTACCTGAATGGGATCATGTTGATCTCCTCCATCTTAAATTTTCAGACAGCCCGGTTTGATCCAGGTAACGACCTCCCTTACATTCTCTTTTTACCAACCTATGCAGCGACTGCTCATTTTCATGGAAAAGTGAACACTCGAAAAAGCCTGCAGAATTTCTTGAAAGAGGTGGAAGAATTTGCTTCCGGCGAATATGCCCTTGCACTATCAAAAGGCACCTCCTTGTCCGATAAGGAAAAAATCGATATCTCTTCAAAATTAGCCGGTTACACGGGGTTGGATCAAGATTACATTCTTCGATCTGATCTAAGAATCGAAATTTTTAGATTTACCAAGGAGTTGCTGCGCAATAAAAACCGAACGGTTGGTCGTTTGGATACACGCTTCATTGGAATAGACAGGGATTCAGCTGGAGAGAATTTCGAGTTCGATCCGAGCATGGCAGCCATTACAGGTCCATATACTGCAACACTTTATGATTACCTTCGGGGTGAGTTGAAATATGAAAGTGACCTGCCATACGAGATTCTCAATGGAAAAGTCTGGCCCTGGAGCTATGCGGAAAACGAGAACAACTATGTCAATGTCGCTGAGACATTACGACGATCGATGAGCATTAATCCTTTTCTCAAAGTTCACGTGGCTAATGGTTTTTATGACCTTGCCACCCCATACTTTGCCACAAGATATACATTTGATCATCTTGGTCTTGATTCAAGTTTGAAAGACAATATATCCATGAGTTACTACCCGGCAGGACATATGATGTATATCCAGATAAAATCATTGGATGCATTAAAGAGAAGGTTGGTTGAATTCATTAATGATTCCATCCCAGAACATGAATAACCTGGTCGATTCATAATAATTAAGGTTTTCATTTTTATTCTTAGGAGAAACAATAAGGAGAAGATACATGGAGAGTCTGGCACGCGGATGGGGATTTCTTAAACAATCCTGGCAAATGGTCAAGGCTGATAGGGATTTGATCAAACCATCCATTTATGCCTTGTTTTCAGGATTTATTGTATCGATCATTTTTATCATTCCCATGGCAATCACAGGATTCCTCTTT
>DATEUN010000002.1:0-2480 GCA_035283125.1 Anaerolineales bacterium | reverse complement strand
AGGCTTATCGCGGTTACGACCTGCAAATAGTTGCAGGTTTGGATACAAGCATGCTCCAGGCACGCTGCGAATCTTGTGGCGCCTGTGTGGCTCATTGTCCGACAGGTGCTCTTGATAACAAATTATCTGTTACATTTGGGAAACCCGGCAAACTGACAACTACGATATGTCCTTATTGCGGAGTCGGCTGTCAGCTTGATCTCAACATCAAGGATGATATTCCAGGAGGACGTGTGCTGCGGGTGACTTCGAACACCAGTGCACCTGTCAATGGTGATCATCTTTGTGTCAAGGGCAGATATGGCTATGACTTCATCCAGTCCCCAGCCCGGATCAATCACCCGCGTGTCCGGTCATATCTCCTGGAAAAAAAGCCTCGTCCAAAAAATCGTGGTCCCTGGGTGGATGTGGATTGGAATACTGCCCTTGATATCGTTGCAGATAGTTTGCGGTCAACCCGCGATCAGTATGGTCCCGGGAGTATTGGCTTGCTGGCTTCAGGAAAATGTCTGAATGAGGAAAACTACCTCATGAATAAGCTGGCTCGGAATGGGTTGGGCACCAATAACATTGACTGCAGCGGTTATGTTGATCATGCCAGTATCGTGGATGGATTGGATACCTCACTTGGACTGTATGCTCAAACGAATTCACTTGATGATGTAGCCGGGGAAGCAGCTTCGATTCTTGTCATTGGTTCCAACACCACGGAACAGCACCCAGTGTTTGGGGTTAAGCTGCGACAGGCTGTCCTCAGGCGGGGATGTAAACTTGTGGTTGCCCATTCTGATTTCATTAACATGTCAGAATATGCCACCTTGCGCCTGGTCCAGAAACCAGGCACCGATGCAACATTGGTCAATGGGTTGATGCATATCATTCTCAAAAACCACTGGGAGAATCAAACATTTATCGATAATTACACAACCGGATTTGATCAGTTAAAACTTGCTTTGGACACCTATACTCCAGGATATGTATCCAGGCATACCGGGGTTGACAAGGATTCATTGCATAGAGCTGCAGAAATCCTATCGAGTACCCACCCGATGGCAATTGTCTGGGGGATGGAGCTGGCTCGTAATCCACATGGGCGAAAGAATATCCTCAGTCTGGTAAATCTGCAATTAATGTTGGGAAATTTTGGCATTCCTGGGGGAGGCTTGATCCCCTTGCGTACCCATAATAATTCCCAGGGAGCCTGTGATATGGGCGGGCTGCCGGGTTATTTACCTGGTTACCAGTCTGTGGAAAGCAATGCAGTCCGTAAAAAATTCGAAGCCGCCTGGGGAAAGGGATTGCCTGTCGAACCTGGGTTGACTGCCATGCAGATGATAGCTTCTGCTGGAGAAGGTAATTTGAAGGCGCTCTATATTATCGCGGAAGACCTCATTACAGGAGCGGATAATGACCTGCAAGTCAGGCATGGTCTTCAAAATTGTGAATTTGTCGTTCTGCAAACAGTATTTGAATCTGAGACTTCTCACAACGCTGATGTAATTCTTCCGGGAGTTACCTTTGCGGAAAAGACAGGCACATTTACCAATACGGAGAGGCGCATACAAATGGTGCGTCAGGCGATCGATCCACAAGGCGAGTCTCGTCCGGATTGGAAGATCATTCTGGAATTAACCCGGCGCATTGATCCAGATGCAAAAAATGGTGATCATGGTACTGCGGAATATTCAGATACATCGCAGATCATGGCTGAAATTGCAGCACTTACTCCAATTTATGCCGGTGTTTCCCACGAACGCCTGAATAAAGGTGATGTACTGTTCTGGCCGGTAAAAAATGTCAATCACATGGGAATACCCATCTTATCAGCACAAAACTTCACAGGCGGTCGCGGAAAGTTCACGATCTGATGCAGCCAGGGTTTCGTTCGAAAGCTGCAAAATCTAAGTTCCGATGATCTTTCCAAGTAAGCATGAAGTAATTACTCTTCCAAAAGATTGGATGAGTAGATAATGGTTCCAGTTTTTAATTGATAACCTTTGATCACAGAATTCCCACTGAATTGATCTTGATTTCAAATCCCTGGCATGGCAGCATTCTGTGCGAACTCCACACGAAAGGTATACAGGAGACACGCAGAATTATGATCCGGTTTTAAAGCAAAAGAACTACCTTGCTGGTAGTTCCTTCCTCATCTCCATGCCCCCACGGAGATTCGAATGACATCCCCTTCCGGGGGCTCTGGTTTTAAAGCAAAAGGACTACCTTGCTGGTAGTTCCTTCCTCATTTCTCCATGCCCCCACGGTGATTTGAACATCGTCCCCGAATGGGGGTAGCATCCCCTTCCGGGGGCTCCGGTTTTAAAGCAAAAGAACTACCTTGCTGGTAGTTCCTTCCTCTGTGTGCCCCCACGGAGATTCGAACTCCGGTTTTAGCCTTGAAAGGGCTGCGTCCTGGTCCTCTAGACGATGGGGGCTTTCTTAAGCGGACGGATTTTACCATCCACTGACCTTCAGGTCAA
>DATEUN010000001.1:0-2260 GCA_035283125.1 Anaerolineales bacterium | reverse complement strand
GTCTAAATCCAAATTTCACAGCCGGTCTGCAAGCACTTGCCAATCTTGGTATTACACCATAAATCATGACACTTCGAATCCTCCATTTTGCTGATGCCCATATCGATATGGTCAATTATGGGCGGCAGGATCCTACCACGGGATTGCCGATCCGAGTCCAGGATTTTCTTAGATCTCTTGATACTATCGTCGACACAGCCATATACGAAAAAGTGGATCTTGTACTTTTTGCAGGTGATGCCTACAAGGATCGCACTCCGTCACCCACCTATCAGCGTGAATGGGGTAAACGGATCATACGCTTATCCAAGGCAGGTATCCCAACAATATTACTGGTTGGCAACCACGATATTTCTCCCTCGCTGGGAAGAGCCCATGCCATCCAGGAATTCCAAACTCTTGAAGTACCCAATATTCATGTGGCAGCCAAACCCGGATTTCTGACACCAAAGGACTTGGGAATCCCGATCCAGGTAATCACAATTCCTTGGGTTTCCCGATCCGAGTTCATTGCTGCCTGGAATTTAACCGGCAAAGAAGCTAACGTTGCTTATGAAACCATGGAAACACGATTATCGAAAAGAGTTGATGAATGGCTGGCAGATTTAGATAAGGAATTGCCTACCATTCTTTGCGCTCATGCATCCGTCCAGGGAGCAAAATACGGCTCCGAGCAGACTGTTATGCTGGGGTCTGATGTTTTCTTACCCGGATCATTGGTAAGGGATCCAAGATTTGATTATGTTGCCTTGGGTCATCTCCATAAGGCACAAAATCTCAACGAAGGTAATCAACCCCCGGTAGTTTATTCTGGATCAATTGAACGGGTTGATTTTGGGGAAGCCCAGGATGAAAAATTCTTCGTGATAGCTTCCATTGATAAAGGGAAAACTGAAGTTGAATGGAGGAAGTTGGAAGACATCCGACCATTTTATGATTGCAAAGTTAAAATTAACAGCGCCGATGAGAAAATCACCGAGAAGCTGATAGGGTCCCTCCCTTCATCGGAAAAGATAAAGGAAGCGGTCATTCGCCTGAGCATCCAATACCCACGAGATATGGAAAGCTTGATCGATGAAAATGCCATACGCAAATTTGCAGCCGAAGCATTCAGCCTGCAAATCATCAGGCAGCCTATCCTGGAATCCAGGGTGCGAATACCATCCAACCAGGCAGTCAGTGATCTTTCACCCATGGATTTATTGGATCTATATTGGAAAACGATCGATATTGAACCAGGTGAACAGGAAATTCTGAACAATCTTGCCGAAGAGATTCTCACAGAAAATGACATGAAAGAGACTGGTTGATTTCCATGCGCTGGATATTCATATCCCCCCACCTTGATGATGCAATTTTATCCTGTGGTGGATTGATCCACAAACTGGTTGCGGAGCGAAACACAGTGGAGGTTTGGACAATTTGCGCAGGTGATCCACCTGAAAGCGATCTCTCTCCCTTCGCCATTCAGCAGCAGAACAGCTTTCGAACAGGTGTCGAATACTATGAAAATCGTCGCCGCGAAGATATCGACGCATGCAATTTCCTGGGAGCACGATACAGGCATTTCTCATTCGAAGATTGCATTTATCGACGTTCTCGTGATGGTCTATGGTTGTACGATTCAGAGGAAGCAATCTTTGGCAGCGTGTTACCAGACGATGAAGGTATGATCAAGGATATTACAACTTTTCTAAACTCAATAGTTAAACAAGCAGATATTGTTGTTTCACCAATGTCAATTGGGAATCATGTCGATCATAAGATAGTGCGCATCGCCTTGGAAGCCATGAATCGTCCCATCATATACTATGCGGATTTTCCCTATGGTATAAGACAGAATGAAATTTTAAAAAAATTAAAAAATGAACCCACCAATGAAATTCATGAATTATCCACAGAAAACATCGCAGCCTGGAAAGATTCCATTTGCTTCTATGGCTCTCAATTGAATGTACTTTTCGGCAATAAAGAAAAAATGTCCAGTTCCATAGATGAATTCATTGCTCTTTTAGAAGGTTTTCAACTCTGGCATCAATTTTCAATATCTTGATTTTGATATGGAATCATGATATAGTATCATCCGGGTAGGGAAAAACCTACAGCAAACGCATCCCGCTTTGGGTTGCATTCCTTTTTTAGATTGGATTTGTTACATGGCAAACACATATTTAACACCTGAAGGCTATAAAAAGCTCCAGGACGAACTGGAATATCTTCGAACAACAAAACGCAACGAAGTAGCCAATCGTTTACACGA